>NZ_JBEXUE010000385.1:0-9790 GCF_040614275.1 Streptosporangium sp. NPDC006013 | reverse complement strand
GTGTGTTCACGATGCCGGCTCCGGTGACTCACCGTGGTCGGGCACATGTTCCCGGCGCCGGTTGTGGAGGTCTCCGGGCCGGTCGGGTGCTCGTGCCTTTCCGCTCAGCGCGGCGCGCGGTGCGGGGACAGGAGTTCGGCCAGCTCCTCCTCGACCTCCTGGCTGGCCACGAACATCAGCTCGTCGCCGGCCTCCAGCGGGTCGTCTGCGGTGGGCACCAGCACCCGGCCCTCGCGCAGGATCGCGACCAGGGCGGTGTCATTCGGCCACGGCACCGAGCCGGCACGGTGGCCGACGACCGGCGCGTCCTCGGGCAGGGTGAGCTCGACCAGGTTGGCCTGGCCCTGGCGGAAGGTCATCAGGCGCACCAGGTCGCCGACGCTGACCGCCTCCTCCACCAGCGCGCTCAGCAGGCGCGGGGTCGAGACGGCCACGTCGACGCCCCACGACTCGTTGAACAGCCACTCGTTCTTGGGGTGGTTGATCCTGGCGACCACGCGCGGCACGCCGTACTCCGTCTTGGCGAGCAGCGACACCACGAGATTGACCTTGTCATCGCCGCTGGCCGCGACGACCACGTGGCAGTCGGCCAGGCCCGCCTCGTCCAGCGAGGAGATCTCACAGGCGTCGGCGAGCAGCCACTCCGCCCGCGGCACGGTGTCGATCTTGATGGCCTTGGGGTCGATGTCGACGAGCAGGACCTCGTGGCCGTTCTCCAGGAGTTCGGCGGCGATCGACCGGCCGACCGCCCCCGCACCGGCGATGGTGACGCGCATCAGTGCCCCTCCTCCGGCGCTCCGGACAGCACCTTGTTGATGCGGTCCATGTCCGCCTCGACCGCCATGACGTGCAGTACGTCCCCCTCCTGCACCACCGAGTCGTTCTTGGGCAGCAGGGTCTCACCGATCCGGTTGATGAACGCCAGGCGGGTTCCCGCGGCCTCCTCCAGCCTCCGCACCGGGGCGCCGATCCAGCCGGGATGGTAGGCCACCTCGATCAGCACCACGCGCCCGCTGGGGTCGCGCCAGAGCGGCTCGGCACCCTCGGGCAGGACGCGGCGCAGGATCTGGTCGGCGGTCCAGCGGACCGTGGCCACCGTGGGGATGCCCAGCCGCTGGTAGACCTCGGCGCGCCGGGAGTCGTAGATCCTGGCCACGACGTTGTCCACACCGAACGTCTCGCGGGCGACCCTGGCGGAGATGATGTTCGAGTTGTCGCCACTGCTCACCGCCACGTAGGCGCCCGCGGCCTCGATGCCGGCCTCTTCCAGGACGTCCCGGTCGAAGCCGATCCCGGTGACCCTGCGACCCCGGAACCCGGCCCGCAGGCGGCGAAACGCCTGCGGGTCACGGTCAATGATCGCGACCGAGTGGCCGCTGTCCTCAAGAATGTGCGCCAGAGTCGAACCCACCCGGCCACACCCCATGATCACGATATGCATGCTCCCCCGCCGGTCGCTGTGAGGCGGATCTTGATTCCCAATGTATTCAGCCAGTATGGCGCCCCCAGGAGCGCCGCGTGAGTGCAGCCGGGTAATAGCGACTAGCATCAGCAGACGTGTCGAAGGTGACGGACCTTGTCAAACGCCTTTTCATCGGGCGTGCGCTACGCAGCACACAGTTACACGAGCAGCTGCTTCCCAAGCGCATCGCACTACCTGTTTTCGCGAGTGACGCGCTCTCCTCGGTGGCCTACGCCCCGCAGGAGATCCTCGTCATCCTCTCGCTGGCCGGAGTCTCCTTCTACAACTTCAGCCCCTGGGTCGCCGTCGCCGTCGTGGTGGTGATGCTCACCGTCGTCGCCTCGTACCGGCAGAACGTGCACGCCTACCCCAGCGGGGGCGGCGACTACGAGGTCGCCACGGTCAACCTCGGCCCGAACGCCGGTCTGACCGTCGCCAGCGCCCTGATGGTCGACTATGTGCTGACCGTCGCGGTGTCGGTCGCCAACGGCGTCGACTACGTGGGGGCCACCATCCCCTACGTCGCCGAGCACAAGCCGCTGGTCGCGATCGCCATCGTCGTCCTGCTGACCCTGGTGAACCTGCGTGGTATCCGGGAGTCCGGCGCGGCCTTCGCGATCCCCACCTACGCCTTCATGTTCGCCGTCCTCGGCCTGATCGTGTGGGGAAGCTTCCGGGTGCTCGTCCTCGGTGACGAGCTGCACGCGCCCACCGCAGGGTACGAGATCGTCGCCGAGCAGTCCAACCTGACCTCCTTCGCGGCGGCCTTCCTGATCCTGCGCGCGTTCTCCACCGGCTGCGCCGCGCTCACCGGTGTCGAGGCGATCAGTAACGGCGTGCCCGCCTTCCGCAAGCCCAAGAGCAAGAACGCCGCGACCACGCTGCTGATGATGGGCCTGGTCGCGGTGACGATGTTCGTCGGCATCATCTCTCTCGGCCTGGCCTCGGGGGTCAAGGTCGCCGACCCCGCGGTCGCCTTCCGGGACGTGCTCATCGACGGGCGGCCCGCCGGGCCCGGCTACTACCAGCAGCCGATCATCTCCCAGGTCGCCGACGCGGTCTTCGGGAACGGCTCGCTGCCCTTCTTCGTCATCTCGGCCGTCACCGCGCTGATCCTGTTCCTCGCCGCCAACACCGCCTTCAACGGCTTTCCCGTGCTCGGCTCGATCCTGGCCCAGGACCGCTACCTGCCCCGCCAGCTGCACACCCGGGGCGACCGGCTCGCCTTCTCCAACGGCATCGTGATCCTCGCGGCCGGGGCCTGCCTGCTGCTGTGGGGCTTCGAGGCCGACGTCAGCCGCCTGCTCAACCTCTACATCGTGGGCGTCTTCGTGTCGTTCACGCTGAGTCAGATCGGCATGGTCCGGCACTGGAGCCGGCACCTGAGAACCGAGACCGACCCGAAGGTCCGCCACCAGATGTACCGCTCGCGGACCATCAACTTCTTCGGCGGCGTCATGACCGGTGTGGTGCTGGTGGTCGTGCTGCTCACCAAGTTCACCCACGGGGCGTGGATCGTCTGCGTGGCCATGCCGGTGCTGTTTCTGATGATGAAGGGCATCCACCGCCATTACGAGAACGTGGCCCGCGAACTCGCCGCCGACGACTCGGTGGTGGACGAGTCGATACTGCCCGCGCGCAACCACGCCATCGTCCTGGTCTCCAAGATCCACAAGCCGACCCTGCGTGCTCTCGCCTACGCTCGCGCCACCCGTCCCTCCAAGCTCGAGGCGATCACCGTGGGAGTGGAGGGTGCGGAGGCCAGAGAGTTGCAGGAGGAGTGGGAGCGGCGCGGCATCCCGGTGCCGCTGAAGACACTCGACTCGCCCTACCGCGAGATCACCCGGCCGATCCTGGAGTACGTCAAGTCGCTGCGCCGCCGTTCTCCCCGCGACGTGGTGAGCGTCTACATCCCCGAGTACGTCGTCGGCCACTGGTGGGAGCACATTCTGCACAACCAGAGCGCGTTGCGGCTGAAGGGCCGCCTGCTGTTCCAGCCCGGCGTGATGGTCATCAGCGTGCCCTGGCAGCTTCATTCCTCCGACCGGCTCAAGGGCCGCCCCGAGCCTCTCGCGCCGGGTGCCGTCCGCCGTCCCCGCCGGGAGGCGGCCCGGGACGAGGACGTCAAGGCATAACCTTTCGTATGCGCTCCTGACCGCAAGGAGGCTCGACCGACGACGAATTCTCTGGGGGCGACGGCCATGATGATCGAACTGACGGTGGGACCGGTTGCGCACGGTGGCTGGTGTGTCGCGCGCCATGACGGCCGGGTCGTCTTCGTGCGGCACGCGCTGCCCGGCGAGCGCGTCACGGCTGAGATCACCGAGGAGACCTCCCGGTTCCTGCGGGCCGACGCCGTCGAGATCCTGGAGCCCTCCGCCGACCGGGTGAGCCCGCCCTGCCCGTTCGCGGGCCCCGGCCGCTGCGGCGGCTGCGACTGGCAGCACGCCTCCCTGGAGGCCCAGCGCCGCCTGAAGGCCGACGTGGTGGCCGAGCAGCTCAAGCGTCTGGGCGGAATCGACTGGAAGGGCGTCGTCGAGGAGGTCCCGGGCGCCCCCGACGGTCTCGGCTGGCGTACCCGCGTCCAGTTCGCCGTCGACCGTGAGGGCGGGCTGGGCCTGCGCCGCCACCGCTCCCACGACATCGAGCCGGTGGACGCCTGCCTGATCGCCCACCCCGAGGTCGAGAACGTCGGCGCCGAGGTGATGAACTGGCGCAACGCCTCCTCGGTCGAGGTCATCGCCTCCTCCACCGGTGACCAGGCGGTCGTGATCGCCCCCAAGCCCCGGCGCACGGTGGCCGTACCCGACCTCGACACGAGCGTGGCCGTCTTCGTCGACGAGGGCAAGGGCCGCAGCCGGGTCGTCCACGGCCGCAACCATCTCGTCGAGCGCGTTGGCGAGCGCGACTTCCAGGTCACCGGCAGCGGTTTCTGGCAGGTCCACCCCGGCGCCGCCGCCACCCTGCTCGACGCGGTCCTGAAGTTCGCCGCGCCGCGGCCGGGCGAGTGGGCCCTCGACCTCTACTGCGGCGTCGGCCTGTTCGCCGCCGGGCTCGCCGAGGCGGTCGGCCCCGAGGGGGCCGTGTTCGGCGTCGAGTCCGAGTCCGTCGCCGTCCGCGACGCGGAGCGTAACCTCCGTGACCTCCCCCAGGCACGCTTCGCCAGGGGGCGGGTGGAGAGCGCCCTCGACCGCTTCGGCATCGAGCGCGCGGACCTGGTCGTCGTCGACCCGCCCCGGGCGGGTCTGGGCCGCGACGTCGTCGACCGCGTGACCACTCTTGAGGCCACTCGGGTCGTGTACGTCTCCTGTGACCCGGCCACCCTGGCCCGTGACCTCGCCTGGTTCGCCGAGGGCGGCTACCGCCTCGCCGACCTGCGCGCCTTCGACGCCTTCCCGATGACCCACCACGTGGAGTGCGTCGCGCTGCTGGTCAAAGGGTCGATCTAGGCTCTAACGGGGGTGAATCGAGAGTGGTTTGCCTGGTCAGGCGGACTCGATTCGGTAAGCCTCCGCCAGGTGAGCACTGATTGTCTCCGGGCTGTTGAGCCCTAAGGTCGGACCGTGCTCCTGGCCGGTAGGCGGGAGGGTCGATCTCTGATGGGATGTCGTGCCCGGGGCCTCGCATCGCCGTGGCGCCCCTCTCGGGGGAGATCAACGGCAGCCACAGCGGGCACATCGAGCTGATGTTCCAGCCCGAGCTGGTCGTGCGCCGCTCCACGGGCTCGGGCCCGCTGGTCAACCGCTGGAACGGCACGGAACGCCCGGCCTCGCGGGCCGGGCGTCCGGTGACGAGCGTGCAGCTCAGATCCGGGAGGTGCGGCGGCGGAGCGGGTGTCCGCCCAACCGGCCCGTGACCCAGGCGGCGAACCCTCCGGCGAGCAGCACTCCCGCGGCCACCACCCAGCCGAGCGGGGCGCCTCCCCGCGCGGGCGGTGTCCCGCCGTCGGCGGAAGCCCCGGGCCCGTAGCCGCCGGCCGTGCCGTTGCGGGCGTACGCGGAGCCGGGCAGTTTGTCGCCGTAGCGACCCGAGACCAGCTTCTGGTAGTCCGCCAGCGGCACGCCGCGCGCCCCGACGGAGGTCGTCGCCTCGGTGTTGAGCGGGACGACCTGGCCGTCCCTGAGCGCGTACCAGGCGTTGATCTGCGGTTCGAGGAAGACCGTGCCCGGCTGTGCGGCGTAGCGCTGCTCGTCGTTGCCGCTGGCGATGTTGCTGACCTGCCAGCCGCCGGTCCGCGAGCGGGTCGTCCAGATCGAGGCGGTCTGGCCGTCGGCCGCGTCGGCCTGGGTGGCGAAGAACGCGAACCGGGAGACCTCCGCCGACTGGCCGGCGACGAAGGCGGGATTGAGGTGGTTGACGGCCACGGTCTGCTCGGTCACCTTCGCGGTGATCGGCGCCACCGCGCTGGTGTCGGCCCCGGGCGGGGCTCCCTTGGTGGCGAAGAACCTGCCAAGCGTCTGCTGGACGCTCGGGGCCGAGGCGGCGGCGCGGGCGGCCGCCCCGTCGCCGGCCCCGGGTGGTACGGCCTGCAGGGCCGCGGCCTCGGCCGGGCTCTGGGGGGTGGGGTCGCCGGCGGCCGCGTGGGCGAGGGAGGGGGCGAGCAGGAGGGATCCGGCCAGGGCGAGAACCGTTGTGATGTGCTTCATAGGAGCCTCCTCACGCGCCGATGTAGTTGAGGGAGTGGGTCCAGGAGAAGGACCCGTTGCCGACGTAATAGTTGTAGCTCGCCCAGTTGTAGCGGGAACTCGACTGCCAGGGATCACCCCAGTAGACCCATGACCCGCTCTGGTCGTAGCCATAGATGGTGTGCATGTGCCCGCCGCCGGAGGACCACTGGATCCGGGTCAGCACCGGCCGGTTGGCGTTCATCTCTCTGATCACCGCGTTGTAGGTCAGGTAGTCGTAGACATAGTTGCCGGGCGAGATGCCGATCTGGCGGAAGGCGTTCTGGTCGTTGGCCAGGGTGGCCTGGTTGTTGGGGCAGCTGGAGTTCATCGAGCGGTTGAAGGCCAGGTTGCAGAACTGGTTCTGGCTGTAGTTGTAGCCGTAGTAGGCGGCCACGGTGTTGCCGGCGGCCGCCCAGCACCAGTTGGTGTACTGCTGGGCCTGCATGGTGATGTTGAGGCGGTAGGCGGCCGCGGCATGGGCGCCGAGGGTGGGCGGCACCAGCCAGGCCGCGGTCGTCAACACGAGCGCGAGGGCCGTGCGCCGGAACCTGCCGGGCGAGAGGTAGGGCATGTCGAGCTCCTGGGGGGAGAAGCCGGTGCTGTTGAAAGGATGGTCGGCTCGACACAGCGGCCGGGCAAGACACGGCCGATCACCCGGCAGGGGCGGTGTGAACGTGGACGTGGAGCACGCCACAAGAGCGCCGCCCCGCGGTGACAGCGTGGTGAAAATCTGTGAACATTCACACATGTCAGGTGATCGTGAACTCCGGGCCGCGCTACGTGACGGACCTTTTCACGTCGCGCTGCGCGTCGCGGTCCAGGCGCGCGGCCTGACTCTGAACCGGCTCCGGCACCGCCTGGGAGAGCGCGGCCTGCGGGTCGGGACGACGAGCCTGAGCTACTGGCAGCAGGGCCTGCGCCGTCCCGAGCGGCCCGAGTCGCTGCGTGCCGTACGCGCGCTGGAGGAGATCCTCATCCTGCCGCCGCGCTCGCTGATGGAACTGCTCGGCCCGCCCCGTCCACGCGGCCGCAGCAGCCCGCCGACACCGGGCGCGGTGTCCTACTCGTCGATTCTGGAGCCGGCCCGCGCCCTGTCGACGCTGCTGGAGAGCCTGGACGGGGTGGCCGACGACCGGCGCCTGCACATTGTCGGGATGCACGAGACGCTGCGGATCGGGGCGGATCGCAGCATCACCCGGCGCGAGACGCTCCAGGTGATGCAAGCCCATGAGGACGCCGCCGACCGCTACATCATGATCTACTGGGGCGATCTGGGCTGCGACGTGGAGCGGGTCCGGGTCCGGGCGCTGGAGGACTGCCGCGTCGGCCGGGTCCGCCGCGACGGGCCGGCCGCCCTGGTGGTGGCCGAGCTGCTGTTCGACCGGGCGCTGCGGACCGGGGAGACCCAGATGATCCGCTACGAGATGGCCGATCCCAGTGGCGCGGAGGCCCGGGAGTACGAGCGGGGTTTCCGCTTTCCCAGCGGCCAGTACATGCTGCGGGTCGGCTTCGACTCCGCGGCGCTGCCGGTCCGCATCCACCGCTTCGCCCGCCGCGGCTTGGGCACCGACGAGCACGATCGCGGCGAACTCACCCTCAACGCCCAGCACGCCGTCCATCTCGTCGCCGGCCCCCTCCAGGCCGGCCTGGTCGGCGTCCAGTGGGATTGGGGCTGACCCGACGTGATCATCCCGCCTGGCTGAGGACACATGAAAGAGCGCCCCGCCTGCTCTCCGCGAGGAGGACGAGTGGGGCGTTCGTCTGTGGGGGAGGGCCTCGACGGGGTGAGGCCGCCGGCGTCTGCGGCGCCGAGCGCGCCGACGGCCAGGCCGGAGAGCACGCCCATGATCGCACCCGAGCCCGTGCCCACGAGTACGCCGACGAGTACGCCCACGGCCAGGCGCGCGATCACGGCTGCGGCCGCGTGCACGGTCGCGCTCACCGGCTACGCCTCGTCCGCGAGGCCGAGGTGCTCCTCCAGCCGGTCGAGCCTGCGCAGGACGGGACGGAGCTCCTCGCGTACGGCCGCCGACAGTGCGCTCGCCGCGTCGGCGGGCTGGGCCGGGACGACGGAGGCGGTCTGGGTCTGCGCGCGCAGGTGGACATAACCGGCGAGGGCCGCCGCGACCGCACGGCGGGTCAGCCGGTGCTCGGCCCCCAGCTCCCGCAGGACATGCCCGGCCACTCCCTCCGGTTCGGCGATCAGCCCGAGAAGCAGGTGTTCGCAGCCGATGTAGTTGTGGCCGAGCGAGGTGGCCTCGGTGACGGTCATCTCCAGGGCCGCCGCCGCGGGCGCCCCGAAGGCGAGCTCGGCATCGCCGATGGTCGCGGCCGGGGCGGCGGGGCTCGGCCGGTCCAGCCGGCGCCGCACCTC
This sequence comes from Streptosporangium sp. NPDC006013, assembly GCF_040614275.1. NCBI lineage: Bacteria > Bacillati > Actinomycetota > Actinomycetes > Streptosporangiales > Streptosporangiaceae > Streptosporangium > Streptosporangium sp. NPDC006013. The sequence continues at coordinate 1,287 of NZ_JBEXUE010000385.1, read as the reverse complement.
CTCGGGGTCGATCTCCAGGGCGCCCAGGACCTGGAGCGCTAGATTGCTCCCCTCGGCGAGCATGCCGCCCAGCAGATGCTCGGTGCCGACCTCGGCCGCGCCCAGGGCCCGAGCCTGCTCCACCGACAGCTTGATCACGGACCGGGCCCGCGGGGTGAAGTGGGGGAAGCGCGCCGCCAGGTCGTCGAGGTCGGGGGCGCTGAGCGCCGTCTCGCGGATGGAGGTCACCCGCCGTACGGCCTGCTCAAGTGCCCGCTGGCACACGGCGGAGACCGGCACGCCGGCTCTCTTGACCGCCTCGGCCAGTTCGTCCGGCAGGTAGACGTTGATCTTCGGCATCACATCTCCCCTTGAGGGTTATGGAAGGGTTATAACCCATAGATAACCCCAAAGGGGAGTGATTGTCTAGTGTGCCGCGCCGGTGAGGAACCGGGTGATGCCGGGGGCGAGGGCCGCGCCCCTGGCGGAGAGCCATGCCAGGTTGTTGCGGCTGGTGAAGGCGGCGAGTCTGCGGGCGTCGAGCCGGGTGAGATCGCCGGACCTGGCCAGCACGGGTGTCAGGGCGATCCGGTTCCAGGCGGCGCGCTCCCCCAGGGAGCGGGCTATCTGCGGATGCGCGGCGCGGACGGCGGAGGCGATCGGGTGCAGGCGGCCTCCGGAACCGGGGGAGGTGCCAACGGGGGCGAGCAGGTTGACGGTGGCGATCTCGACGCCTTCCGCCCGGGTGACCCGGAGCAGCTCCTGGTCGCCGAGGGCCAGGCCGGTCCCGGTGACCGGGAGGGTGAAGCTGACCGTGAGGGGGCGGCCCTCGCGGGCGGCCTGCCGCTGCAGGGCCGCGATCGCCCTGGCGCGCCGCCGCACGGCGGCGTCACCGGCCGGGGCGTGGACCTCGAAATCGATGTACCTGGCGCCGAAGGCGCCGATCGCCCGGCGGTAGGCGGCGGTGAGCCGGCCGAGGTCCGCGCAGGCGGTGGCGAGTTCGCGTCCGGCGGGGCCACCGAAGGCGAGGCCCGCGTCCCCGCCGGCGGCGCGCAGGGGGCCGAGCCGGTTGGCGACCGGATTGCGTCCCTGTCCCTGGAGCCCGCCCCAGCGGGGGACGCAGCCGCTGCGCCCGGCGGTGAGGTGGCCGAGCGTGAACCAGCGCACGCGGCTCTTCCTGGCCGCCTTGGAGAGGTTGAAGCGCGGGTCGTGGGGCGAGGATCGGATCGACCCCGGCGGGCGACAACCGTCCGCCGGCCGAGCCCTGTGGATCACGCGCCATGGCACGCTAGCCGGGCATGCCGTAGA
>NZ_JBEXUE010000384.1:0-9871 GCF_040614275.1 Streptosporangium sp. NPDC006013 | reverse complement strand
TTCGGCGTCGGCAGCCGAGGCGGCCGGCTCGTCGCCGACCAGCTCGACGAAGTCCGTCGCGGGACCGAAGGACGCGGCGGGCAGTCCGGACCGTGCCACCACGGCGGCGAAGCCGTCCGTGGTGGCGACCAGGACGTCATGGCCGACGGCGCGGGCGGCCCAGGCCAGCGGCACCAGAGGGAAGAAATGGCCACGCAGCGGCGCAGTCGTGAACAGCAGTCGCACGGTGACTCCACTTCGTCTCCTCGGCCCGCGCGTGGCCGGCGGTCAGCAAAGGCTGTGCATGCAGGCAAGCAGGCTGCGCGCCTCGATGTTGAGGTAGTGACCGTGGCGGAGCAGGTCCTGTAGCTGCCGGACGGTCATCCAGCGGAAGTTCGACGGCACGTCGATCGGCATCGTCTCGTCGGCCTCGATGATCTGGTACCTGGTGAGCGCCTTGTAGAAGCGCCCGCCCTCCTCGGAGAGGACGGCGTCGTAGTGCGTGACACCCGGCTGGGAGATCAGCAGGTCGCGGGTGAACGGGTCGTCGATGTCCGTGGGTTCCGTGCCCGGCAGGAGGTGGACGGTCGGCGCCATCTCCACCATGTCCATCAGACCGTACTCCGGCCTGGCCTGGACGAGCAGGTGCAGCACGCCCCGGATGGACCGCGCGAAGAACACCGCCCGTCCCTGGCCACGGGGGTACAGCAGGGGCTGCGTCCAACGCTGGACCTCCCGGGTTCCGGCCTCCGCCTCGACCGCGATGATGCGGAACCGCCGGCCGTCATGGTCGGCGATCTCGTCGTCACCGCGCTTCCAACCGGCGACGCCCTCCAGGGGGACCAGCCGGGCGGTCCAGTCGTAGCGGGTCTTCGCCTCGGTGAACCAGCTGAGGATCTCCCCCATCGCGTGCAGCGGCCGCGTCTCCGTGCCGTCCACCTGATGCTGGTAGGAGCGGACGAGCGCGTCCCTGAAGGCGTCGTCGGTCGGCGCGCCGTCCTCCTGCGGCAGCTCGAACGGCATGCACGACAGCACCGTCCGCGCGTCCATGTTGACCAGGTTGTCGATTCGGGTCAGTTCACGGATCTGGGCCAGGCTGAGCCAGCAGAAGTCCTCGCGGACGGGAATGTCCCCGGTCACGAGCACCACCATGTTGCGGTTGCGCTTGCGCCAGAACCAGGCGCCCTGCTCCGACTGCAGGACGTCCACCAGTACCTCGCCGCGGCCCGGCCCGATGAAGCACTCCAGGTACGGAGTGCCGGTGCCGCGGTGCACCCGGGTGTAGTTGCTGCGCGTCGCCTGCACGGTCGGCGAGAGCTGGAGCGTGTTGACGTTGCCGGGCTCCATCTTCGCCTGCATCAGGCAGTGCAGGACACCGTCGAACTCCTTGACGACGATGCCGAGGATACCGATCTCCGACTGGTTGATGATCGGCTGCGACCAGGTCTCCACACCGCCGTCCCGCACCCGCAGGCCCTCGATCGTGAAGAACCGGCCGCTCTCGTGTCCGAGGTTGCCGGTGTCCGGTTCGAAGGCCCACGCGTCCAGCCCGGAGAAGGGAATCCGCCGCACGGCGAAGTGGCCGGCCGCGTTCCGTTCGGCCCACCAGTCATGGAAACCGGAGATGGACATGAGCGCGCCGTCGTCTGCTCTGCCGTCCGTTCCCGCGTGCGACGCGGCGAGTCGGGTCATGATGGCGGGCCTCTTCCTGTCCTCGGTTCGTTCGGGTGGCCGTCGGTGCGCGCGAGCAGCGCTCAAACCGTGGCCAGTACGGCACGCAACGTGTCGATGACCCGCTCCTGATCGGTGTCGGAGAGCGAGGGGAACATGGGCAGGGAGAAGATCTCGTCGGCCGCCGCCTCGGTGACCGGCAGGGACCCCTTCTCATAGCCGAGGTGGGCGAAGCCCGACTGGGTGTGCACCGGCCACGGGTAGCTGATGTTCAGCGAGATGTCGCGCGCCTTGAGGGCCTCTATGATCTTGTCCCGCCTGGGGTGGCGCACCACGTAGACGTAGTACACGTGGTCGTTGCCCGGCGCCGTCCTGGGAGTCACCAGCTCGGTGTCCGCGAACGCCTGCTCGTAGCGTGCCGCGATCGCGCGCCGCTTGGCGATGTAGTCGTCGAGCCGGGTCAGCTTGCGGCGGAGGATCTCGGCCTGCACCTCGTCGAGCCTGCTGTTGTAGCCGGGCGTGCTCACGACGTAGTACTGGCTCTCCATCCCGTAGTAGCGCAGCCGGCGCAGGTTGGCGGCGACCTCGGCGTCGCCGGTCATGGTCGCGCCGCCGTCGCCGTACGCTCCCAGCACCTTCGTCGGGTAGAACGAGAACGCCGCCGCCTTACCCGTCGAGCCCGCGATACGGCCGTGCCGGCGGGCGCCGTGCGCCTGCGCACAGTCCTCCAGGATCGGCAGGCCATGCTTCGCGGCGATCGCCTCCAGGGGCGCCAGGTCCACGCACTGGCCGTACAGGTGGACCGGCAGGATGCACCGGGTGCGGTCGCTGACCACTCCCGCCACCTGCTCGACGTCCATCAGATAGGTCTCCGGGTCGATGTCGACGAACACCGGTGTGGCGCCCACCGCGTCGATCGCCAGCACCGTGGGCGCCGCCGTGTTCGAGACGGTGATCACCTCGTCCCCGGCGCCGACCCCGAGGGCCCGCAGTCCGAGCACGATGGCGTTCGTCCCGTTGTCGACTCCCACGCAGTGCTCGACACCGTGATAGGCCGCGAACTCCTGCTCGAATGCCCGGACCCTCGGTCCCAGCACCAGCTGCCCCGAGCGGAACACCGTGTCGACCGCATCGAGGATGTCGTCGCGTTCCTTCTCGTACTCCGGCAGATAACCCCATACATAGAGGGTCATCGGGGCACGTCACCTCCAATACGCAAAGACCCGTTCGGCATGTGGCCGGGGACTCAGACGATGTGCTTGAGAAGATCCACGCCGTGCGCGTCCCAGCCTTCGCGATAGATCGCGAAAACGTGGACGTCCCACACCCGGCCGTGGAAGTACATGTGCTTGGGCAGGACTGCCTCCGCCTCGACCATCGCCGTGTGCGGCTCGGTGAATCCGAGACTTTCGGCGCCGGCCTCGATGGCGTGGAAGTACACCTTTCTGGTGCGCCACATCGCGAAGGCGAAGTTGACCGTGAGCGCGACCGCGTCCGTCCTGACCTCGTCCGGCTGACCGGCCAGGTGGACGTCGGCCCGAAGGTGACCCGCCGGAGAGAGGTCGGACAACGTGCTGAATCCGACGATCTCCCCGGTGTCCTTGCGGTACACCAGGAAACAGGCGGCCAACCCCTGCCCGAAGGTGTCGACGAACCTGTCGATCACCGGCAGGCCACCGTGTCCCAGCCGGAACAGGATGTCGTAGACCTTGGCCGCGTCCTTGACACCCGCCGGCCGCAACTCGATCTGCCTGGACTCTGTGTGGGGAAAGAGCATTTCTCGGTCATCCTCGTTTCGGAGTCCGGGTTCCGGCGACATGAAATGGCATTCACCCGCCAGGCGGCACAGATTTCTGGACGTCGATCGGGAAAACATGCGCGGTCTCATACCGTAGGCCGTCCGCCCGTCCCGCCAGCGGGACAGGACAGGCGCGCATCGAATCAGCATGCCTTCTGAAGACCGGGGAGCCGAAACCCTTCGGGTGTTTACCAGGTCTACCACACCGGATCGTTCACCGGAATCCCACTGATATTTCCATCGCCACGGAAAAGCATGAGACCGTACGGTGAACCGGTCTTACGCTATTGCCCCCGCCGCGACGCCGTGACTACTGTCGTCGACGTTTAGGTGTCCACCTACAAAGCTCCGTTTCCGAGCGGGACCCGCGAAAGCACTTCGAAGCGGTGTCGATTCGAAACTCGCGTAGATATCACCGCGACCGCACGAAAGGACAAAAGACATGTCGGATAAAGACCTTGCCGCCGGCGTCGACCTCACCCTGATCGACGACGTGGAGCGGATGGTACGGGGCACGGCGGAAATGATCTGCGCCGAGCAGCCCGACGTGCCCCAGCCGGAGTCCCTGCACGACCTCGACTCGTTCTCGATGGTCCAGGTCCTGCTGGAGCTGGAGAACACCACGCAGCTGAAGCTCCTGGAGCGGTTCGAGGGTTTCGAGGGCGAGACATTCCGCGACCTCGCCGAGTTCATCGTCCGCTTCACCGCCAAGGACGACGAGCAGCAGGAGGCCTCGGAGGAGCTCCGCGAGCAGACGACGCCGGTATAGCGCCACCGGCCCGTGCGCTGTCCCGCCAGCGAGACAGCGCGGCGGTGGCATGACCGGAATCCGAGGCGTCGGCCGACGGGCGGAGAAAACGCAGTCATGCGCCGCGCACGCCCAAAAAAAACAAGCGTCCAACAATCGGTCCCATTTACCGGAACCGCTTCAGACGACAGGCCGTTCATTATGCCCGGAGACCCCACCGACACAGGATCACAACATGCCTGACACATCGTATGCGACCTCCCCAGGACAGGCCCGAGAACCGCTCGCGCTGCGCCCTCCGAGGCATCGGGTCGAACGGCGGGCGATCCTCATGTGGACGCTCAACGCACTGATCTGGGGAATACTCGTTGTCAGCGGCCTCGGCATCGCCTACGCGCTGGTGCCCGAAACCCGGCCGTGGCTGGGTCCGGTACTGGTGATTTTCGCGGTGATTTATGCGGTGAACATCGCGGTCATGCCCACCTGGCGTTATCTGGTGCACCGCTGGGAGATCACCGACCAGGCCGTCTACGCGCTGAACGGCTGGATAACCCGCGAATGGCGGATCACCCCCATCTCGCGCATCCAGTCCATCGACACCAGGAGAGGCCCCCTGCAGACCATGCTGGGGCTGGCCACGCTCAAGGTGACCACCGCGTCCAGGGAGGGCGCGATCAGCATCGCGGGGTTGACCGCCGCGGTGGCGGCCGAGCACTCGCGCAGGCTCACCGAGATCACTCAGGCCACTCCGGGAGATGCCACGTGAACGCCGGGAAGTCGGTGGACGAACCTCTCCCCGAAGTCCTGACACCCCCGCCCGCCGTGCCACCGCCTCCACCGGTGCCGACATCGGTGCCGACATCGGTGCGGGCGCCGGTGGAGGCGCAGGTGCCGGCGTCGGCGGAGGTACAGGTGCCGACGCCGACGCCGACGCCGACGCCGACGGAGGCTCGGGCGCCGGACGGCGAGGAGGCCCCGTGGCAACGCCTGAACAGCCGGTTGGCGTTGGTCGATGCGACCAGGTTCGTGCTCACCATCCTTCCCAGCGTGCTCGTCACCGTCGTCTTCGGGCGGGGTTTCGACGCCTGGCCGGTCCTCATCGCCAGCGCGCTGGGGGTCATCGTCAGCGTCATGGCCCTGCGACGCTGGCTGACCACCCGGTTCCGGATCACCGAGGACAGGGTCGAGATCCGCAGGGGGATGCTGGTCCGCAAGTACCGCTCGGTTCCCAGAGACCGGATCCGTACGGTGGACACCGGCGCGAAACTCCGGCACCGGCTCACCGGGCTCCGCGTGGTGACCATCGCCTCCGGCGAGGCGCGCACGTCGTTCAAGCTCGACGCGGTCGCCAAGGAGCAGGCCGAGAAGATCCGCGACGATCTCCTGGGCGTCCAGCGGAACGACGCCGACCAGCCCGAGGTCCCGAAGCGGGCGGAGGAGACCCTTCTCGCCCGGCTTCAGTGGTCCTGGTTCTTCTACAACGTGCTCAGCGTCTGGGCCTTCCTCGCCGCGGCGCTGTTCCTGTGGAGCACGAGCCTGACGCTGCAGATGTTCGACGTCGACCTCATGGAGATCATCCGTGATGCGATCGGGTGGGAGGCCCTCGGGGTCGGCTGGTCGATCGCCGTCGGAGCCGGCGGCGGCTTCCTGCTCGGCACCGTCGGCCTCGCGATCTCCTTCGTCAAGGAGAGGTGGAACTTCGAGCTGGTCCGCACCAGGACCGACGACGGCACGGCGCTGCTCACCAGGCAGGGACTCTTCCAGACGCGCGAGGTCTACCGCGACGACCGGCGCCTGCGCGGGATCCACATCAGCGAGCCGCTGCTCTCCCGCTGGATGGGGCTCGCCGAGACGGAGGTCATCTCAACCGGGCTGCGCTGGATTCCCGGCAGCGACGCCTCCAGCGCCATCCTGCCGCGGACACACGTCAGCGAGGCCCACCGGGTGGCGGTTCTCGTGCTCGGGGACGAGCACCGGCCGCTGCAGGCACCGCTTCGCGCGCACCCGCGTACCGCGCTGTACCGCAGGCTGGTGGGCACCGTCCTCACGCTGGGGATCGTCGCCGGCCTGCTGGCCTGGCTGGGGGCGACAGGAGCCCTCGTCCGCGGGCTCTGGCTGATCCCGGTCGCACTGATCCCGGTGGGCGGAGTACTCGCCTTCGTCGCCTACCGGTCGCTCGGGCACACGATGGCGGGGCCGTACCTCGTGGCGCGGTCCGGACTGATACGGCGGGCGACCGTCGTGCTCCAGCACCGGGGAGTGATCGGCTGGACGCTGAGCCAGTCTCTTCTCCAGCGCGCCCTGGGCCTGAAGACCGTCCGGGTGTCGAGCGCGGCCGGAGCTCGCTTCTACGAGATACCGGACATCGCTGCCGACGAGGCCGTGACGTTCATCCATGGCGGAACCCCGGAGCTGGTGGCCGAGTTCCTCGCGGACCGGCCGGCCGGAGATCCGCCACCCGACATGGGCCACGAGAACCCGTCCAGCTGACCTAGATCACCTACCTGGTGGACAGGGGGTAGAAAATGCGCACGACCAATCTCACGGATGGTTTCTCCGTGAGCGCGATCGGCCTCGGCTGCAGCTCCATGTCCCACGGCTACGGGCCGACCGAGCGGGATGACGAGGAGTCCGTCCGGGTCATCCACCGAGCCGTCTCCTACGGCATCGACATCTTCGACACGGCCGACGTCTACGGGCCGTTCACCAACGAACTGCTTCTGGGACGGGCGCTCAGATCGCATCGGGACAACGTGACGATCGCCACCAAGTGCGGCCTGGTGGTCATGCCGGACGGCAAGTTCCACCGCAACGGCCGGCCCGAGTACCTGCGGGCCGCCTGCGAGGGATCGCTCCAGCGGCTCCAGGTGGACGTCATCGACCTGTACCAGTTGCACCGCGTCGACCCCGCCGTCCCCCTCGTCGAGACCTGGGGAGCCCTGGGCGAGCTGGTCACCGAGGGAAAGGTCCGGGCTCTGGGCATCTCGCACGCCACCTGTGACGAGTTGGAACTGCTCCACTCGGTGTTCCCGATCACCGCCGTGCAGTACGAACTGTCGGTGTGGGCCACGGCCAACCGCGAGGACGTACTGCCGTGGAGCCAGAAGAACAACGTGGGGTTCCTCGCCTTCGCCCCCCTCGGCCGCGGATACCTGTCCGGCAAGATCGACCACTCGGCCATCGGCACGGAGGACTCCCGCAACCGGGACCCGCGCTTCCGCCCCGAGGCGATGAGCGCCAACCACGCGATCATCGAAGGGCTGCGCAGGGTGGGCGACCGGCACGGGGCCACTCCCGCGCAGGTGGCGATCGCCTGGACCCTGGCTCAGGGGGACAACGTGGTGCCCATCCCCGGGACGCGGAAGCTCCACTGGCTCGGGGACAACGCGGCCGCGGTCGACCTGCATCTCACCTCCGAGGACCTGCGTGACATCGACGACCTGCCGCAGGCGGTGGGCGAGATGAGCTGGGACCAGTTCCGCTCCGCGGGCGCCGACCGGCCGGCGCGCCGGGCCTGACCGAGCCGCGGCGGCGGATGACCCACCGGACCCTCACCACATCAGACGACGGGACACGAGAAATTGCTCTTTCCGCACACGGCGTCACGCCGCATCGTGCTCCATCCGGCGAGCAGCACCGACCAGGCGGACTTCGCCCAGGTCTTCGTGCGCACCGGCGTGGAGAGCATCCGCCCGGCGGTACGGCCCGCCCGGGGAACGATGAGGGCACACGCCATCTTCCACGTCACCACGAGGAGCACCGGCGAGCGTCTGGGCTTCGGCGGGCTCCACGCGCTCGACCCGGCGGGGCACATCAGGTGCGCCGTCTACCTGGACCCCCGGCGGGCCCGGCTGGGCGTGGGCTCCGAGGCCATCCTGCTGCTGGTCAACTACGCCTTCGCCACGCTGGACATCGACCGGGTGATCGGGCAGACCACCGAGGCCAGCTTCGCCTCCTTCGGGCTCACCGCCGGTGACCAGGAGATCGGCGCGCTGCGCGACCACATGTACTTCCGCGGGCGCCACTGGGACCTGCACAACTTCCAGATCGAGCGCGCCGGGTGGGAGGAGTACGTCGACAAGAACACCGACAGGATGCTTCACCCGTCGCTGAGCTGGCGGACCGCCCCGGCTCAGCCACTCGACGTGTCCTGACGACGGCGGTCGCGGCTCCCCGGCTACGACGACGAAGGAGATGATGTGGCGACGACAGCCGCGAAACCACTGATCACCGTGCTCGGCGCCTCGGGCCTCCTCGGGACGGCCGTCACCCGCGAACTGGCGGCCAGGCCGGTCCGCCTCAGGCTCGTCGGGCGCCGGCCCACCACCGTCCCGCGACGGTCCCGTGCCGAGGTGGAGGTCCGCCCTCTCGACCTGACCGGAGGCGACGCCGTCGCCGAGGCGGTCCGCGGCGCGGACGCGGTGATCCATCTGGTCGCGCACATGGGAAAGGCGAGCACATGGCGGGCGGCCGCGGCCGACCCCGCCGCGGAGCGGGTCAACCTCGGCCTGGTCCACGACCTCATCGACGCGGTCCGGGCACACCGCCCGGAGCGGCCGCCGGTGGTGGTCTTCGCCGGCTCGGTCTCGCAGGCGGGGCGTTCCTCGTCCGCCCGGCTCGACGGCAGCGAACCGGACGAGCCGCTGACCGCGTACGACCGGCACAAGCTGGCCGCGGAGCGCGCGATCGAGGCCGCCGACGCCGAGGGGCTGATCCGGGGCAGCACGTTGCGGCTGGCCACTCTCTACAGCCGGGGGACGGACCCGACCACGCTGGACCGGGGGGTGGTCTCGGTGATGATGCGCCGTGCGTTCGCCCAGCAACCGCTGACGGTGTGGCACGACGGTTCCACCAAGCGCGACCTGCTCTGCGTCGACGACGCGGCCGCCGCGTTCGTCACCGCGCTGGACCAGGCCGAGACGGCCTCCGGGCGGCACTGGCTGGTCGGCACGGGTCAGGTGACCAGCGTCGCCGACCTGTTCTCGATGATCTCGAAGGTCGTCGCGACCCGTTCGGGACGGCCACCGGTGCCGGTCGTCTCGGTCGCGCCCGCGGAGCACTCCATGCCCACGGACGTGCTGGACTTCGTGGCCGACCCGTCGGCGTTCCAGGAGGTCACCGGCTGGACCGCCCGCGTGCCGCTGCTGGAGGGGTTGGAGAGCGCGGCGGCCGCCATCGTGCACGAGTCCGCCTGACCACCTGACCACCTGACCGAAGGAGGAGAGCCCCGTGCGCGTCCTGTTCGCGGTGAACCCGGAGAAGAGCATCTTCCAGTACCTCGTGCCACTGGCCTGGGCGCTGCGCACGGCCGGCCACGAGGTGTGCGTCGCCGGTCAGCCCTCCTTCGCCAAGGTGATCACCCAGGCCGGCCTGACCGCCGTCCCGGTGGGCGAGGACCGCAGCTCGTGGCGGATCACCCAGAACAGGCAGGACATGCTCGACGCCCTGCGCGTCGGCATCATGGCGCCGTACGACGCCTTCGACGACCCGGCCAAGGCCACTTGGGACTACCTCAGGCCGGGGATGGCGAAGGCGGTGCAGGGCTGGCACCGGGTGAGCAACTTCCCGATCATCGGGGGTCTGGTGGAGTTCGCCCGCTCCTGGCAACCCGACCTGGTCATCTGGGAACCACTGACCTTCGCCGCACCGATCGCGGCCAAAGCCTGCGGCGCCGC
>NZ_JBEXUE010000383.1:0-9924 GCF_040614275.1 Streptosporangium sp. NPDC006013 | reverse complement strand
GGAGCGCGAAAAGGGGCGCCACCGTTATGGTCGCACCCCCTTTTTTAAAGCCTGCACCGCTAGTTCCCCACGACCCGGTCCGCCCGCTCGGCCGAGGCGATCTCGGCCAGCCGTACCGCCAGGGCGGGCAGCGTCACACCGGGCCGCAGCGGCTCGGAGCCGCCGTGACCGGGGAGATCCACGCCGATGTGCCGCCAGCCGGGCAGCAGCCTCCACAGTGGTTCCCACAGGGTGAGGTCCATGGTGTAGCCGTGCACCCACAGCACCGCCGGACCCGTCCCCGACTCGGCCACGCGCAGCCCGCTCACGCCGGCTCCCGAAAGCCCGCGCAGAATCTCCGGTAGGCCACCACGGCCGCGTCCCCGCCGTCGAAGCGGGGCACCGCCCGAGGATTCAACCGCTCCCAGACCACCGCGTCCTCGGCCAGCGCCCGCTCGCTGCCGCTGATGAGCAGCGGCAGCTCGCCCTGCTGCTCGGGGCGGACGCCGATCGCCACCCGCGCCACGCACCCGCCGCTCTCCCGGGGCACGGCGGCGGTGACGATGACCTGCTCCCACCCCGGCGGCCCGAACCGGGTGACGACCACGCCGGGACTGTAGGCGCATGCCAGGAAGCGCGCCCGGGTGACCGAAGGACCGGAGGTGCTCCCCGGCTTGGCCCCCATGACGAACTCGCCCTCGATGACCAGCTCGCCCTCGTCCCCGTCCCGATGCGCCATCCCGCGGAGCCGCGGCACCTTGTGCACCTCGGTGAAGTGGTCGATGTCGAAGGCGTTCTCCACGATCATCACCGGATCGACGTCCACCGGCCTGACCACGGCCGCGGTGAGCGGGTGGGTCCCGCCCAGCTCCTTGATCGCCCGGCTGAGTCCCCGGTCGTCGTCAGGGGTGTCCGCGAGCCGTACGAACACGGCCTCGCCGGAGACGATCACGTGGTGCTCGCGTACCGACCACCGCCTGGTGGTGTCGCCCAGTGCGATCCGGCGGCCGTGGAACGGGCAGACCAGGCAGTCACCCGAGAGCCGTCCCCCGTAGCCGAGATGCGCGCCCCGATGCGGGCAGTCGGCGTCGAAGACCCGGATCCCCGTCTCGTCCCGCACGGCCACCAGCCGCCGGGGCCCGATCTCCAGGGGGGTCACCTCGGCTGTCAGCTCGGAGGTGAAGGCCGGTAGGTACCAGCCGGAATGCGGTCCCAACTGCGCTGTCATCAGCCCATCGCCTCCAGGAGCCGGTCGGCGGCGAGCACCCCGCTGGCGATCGCCCCCTGAACCCACGGCAGCCGCGTTCCCGAGACCGTGGCCTCGCCCGCGAAGAAGAGTGTGTCGGCGACCGGCTCGGCCCAGCGCGCCGGAGCCCGCTCGGCACCGAGCAGCGGCGCGGTGAACGCGCCCCGGCTCCACGGGTCGGCCCCCCAGTCGGCGATCCGCCTGCCCAGCACCCGGGCCCCCGCCGCCCAGGGCAGCGCCACCGTGAGCATGGCCGACAGGTCGGGGCCGGTGGCGGCCCGCACGCAGGCGGCCGCCGCGTCCTTGGCCACGATCAACGCCTCGGGGCGCCCCTCGCGGCAGCTCACGAAGCCGCTGACGCCGTCCGCGTCGAACACCGACGCGGTCTCCGGCGCGGGCACCGACAGGGTCGCGACCACGCAGCAGCCGTCACCCGCCGCCAGCTCCCGGGCGGCCTCGATCTTGTGCTCGGGCAGATCCTTGATGGTGAGCGTGCCGTGGGTCACCACGGCGGGCGGCACGGTCACCACCACCCGCTCCGCCTCCACGGTCCCGGCCTGCGTCAGCGCGGCGACCCGTCCCGGCGACCAGCCGAGCACCTGGACCGGGCGTTCGGTGTGCACCTCCAGCCCCGCCGCCAGCCGTCGCGGCAGCAGGTCGAACCCGCCGGACACGACGTACTCTCCCTGCCCGGCGCCGTCCCCCCGCTGGGCCGCGGCCACACCGGCGGCGCTGAGCCGCTCCGGGTCCGCGGCCCAGATCTGCCGGAACCACTCGCTCGCCACCGGGTAAGGCCCGCCGACGTCGCCGAGCCAGCCGTTCACCGATCCGCCGGCCTCGGCGCCCTCCGCGTTCAGCCTGGCCTCCAGCAGCCAGGGCGGATGCGGTGTGCGGGCCAGCGCCCCCATGGGACGGCCCACCCGCCCGCTGATCACCCGGGCCGCGGTCGGCCGCGGCGCCGTCCCGGTCTCCACCAGCCCGTGGACGGGGTTGCGGTCACCGTGGACGACCTGCGCGCCCAGCTCCAGCGGGGGCCCGCCGTCCGCGGGACGGAAGGTCAGGATCCGCCCGCCGATCCGTGACCTGGCCTCAAGGACCACGGTGCGCACCCCGGCCCTGGCCAGGCGGTCGGCACAGGTCAGCCCGCTGACGCCGGCGCCGATCACGAGGACCTCAGCGCGCATCCCCGCCTCCCAGCCGCACCGGAAGGGCGCGCAACCGCCGGGGGATCAGCGTGGCGGCCCAGGCCGGCTCCGGATCGGCCAGCGACGCGGCGGGGAACCGCTCGGCCAGCCGGGCCAGCAGCACCGCCCCGGTCTGCCGGACGAGCTGCGCCGCCAGGCAGAAGTGCGGCCCTCCGCCAAAGGCCAGATGCGGGTTGGGCGTCCGGTCGAGCACCAGCTCCCCGGCCCTTTCGAAAACGGCCGGATCCCGGTTGGCGGCGGCCACGATCGCCAGCACCCTGGCCCCCTGGGGCACCTGCCCCCCGGGCAGCGCCACGTTCCGGATCGCGACCCTGGCCGTGAACGGAATGGGCGCCTCCAGCCGCAGCAACTCGTCCATCGCGGTACGCGCCGGCTCCCGGCCGCCCTCGCGCAGTACGGTCAGCGCCTCGGGCCGGGGCAGCAGCCAGTACAGCGCGTTGCCGATCGCCTCGGCCAGCGGCTGCCACCCGCCCACCACGGCCAGCCCGAGCACCCCCAGCATCTCCCGCCTGCTCAGCCGGTCGTCGGCGGCCAGCCGGGCCAGCGGGCTGGGCGGCGCGGACGCGCAGTGCGCGTCCAGGAACCGGGTCAGCTCTCCCATGGCCGACCTGCCCAGCGCCGCCACCTGCGGCCCGGCCAGCGGATCCAGATTGATCGAGGCCGCCTGGGCGAGCTGCGCGAAGACCTTCCGGTCGCTCTCCGCCAGCCCGAACAGCCGCAGGAAGACCGAGGTGGCCAGCGGGCTCCCGATCTCCGCGACCGCGTCGACCACGGTCCGCTCCGCCAGCCGGTCGAGAAGCCCGTCCACGTCGGCGGCGATCGCCTCGGCCACCGACGCGATCGCCGCGGGTCCGAGCAGCAGCAGCCCCGGCGCGCGCAACCGGGTGTGATCGGGCGGGTCCGTGGTGAGCATCGACGGCGGCAACTCCTCGTCGCGCGCCCGCCCCTGCTGCCCGGCACTCGCCGAGAAACCCTGGTCACGCAGTACGGCGGCGCAGTCGGCGTGCCCGGTCACCAGCCAGAGCCGCGACGCCGCGTCGTAGTGGACCGGAGCGCGGGCGCGCAGCCAGTCGTAGGCCGGATAGGGATCGGCCCGTCCCGCAGGGGAGAAGGGGTGAGCCAGGTGGGCAGGGAACCGGATCTGGGTGCCTACCGTCGTCACGCGTCAGTCTCCCTTGCGATCGCTTACCTGATCAGCGCACACGCGCGTTGCGCCAGCCGAACGTCAGTGCGGTCAGCAGCAGGCCGCCGACCGCCCACAGTCCGAGGACCAGCGCGATGCGGCCGAGCTCCCACCCGCCCGCCGGTTCCACGACGGTGAAGCCGTCCGGCAGGAACACCGAACGGAACCCCTGCGCCATCCACTTCACCGGGAAGAGCGCGGCCGTGTTCTGCATCCACTCGGGAAGCTGGTGAAAGGGGTAGAAGACCCCGGAGATGAACTGCAGCACCATGAACACCGGCGTCACGATCGCCGCGGCGGACCGGCTGTTCGGGATGGCCGCGCTGTAGGCGATCCCGGCCAGTGCGCAGGTGACGGTACCCAGCGTCAGCACCCAGGCGAGGGTGAACCAGCGGTGCGCGGTGCTCGGCCAGGGCAACCCGAACGCGGTCACCGCGATGCCGAGCAGCAGCACCGTCTCCACCACGGTGGTCACCACGACCTTGACCAGCTTGCCGATGAAGTAGGCGGGCTTGGGCATCGGCGTCATGGCCAGCCTGCTGATGAGGCCGGTGTCCCGCTCGATGGCGATGTTGATGGCCAGCCCGGAGAAGGCGGTGCTCATCACGCCGGCGGCCACGATGCCCGCCATGAAGACCTGCCGGAAATCGGTCTGGGTGCCCTCCACCTTGCCGGTGAAGATCGCGCCGAACACCACAAGCAGGATCACCGGAAAGAAGAGGGTGAAGACCAGGGACTGCCTGTTGCGGAAGAACGACTTCAGCTCGACCGACGACCGGGCGGCACTGGCCCGCCACAGCCCGGGCAGCAACCCCTCCCCGAGTTCCCGGCCGGGGGCGTGAACGGAATCGGTGACGCTCACTTGTTCTCCTCCGGCTGTTGTCGATGCCGGTCGATGAGGTTGAGGTAGATCTCTTCCAGGGTGGGGCGGTGCACGATCAGCTCGGGCAGCTCGGCCTCGGCCCAGGACGCCAGCAGGCTCACCAGCCGGGTCGGCTCCGAGGTCAGCACGGTGACCAGGTCACCCGCGCCCGTCGGTCCCGGTTCGAGCACCGCTCCATGGGGCAGCTCGGGGAGTTCCCGGCCGGCCAGCGACTCGGAGCGCCGGAACGACACGGCGGCCGAGGTCGTCGCACGCCCACCCAGCTCGCTCGGCGGTCCGCAGGCCACCAGCCGGCCGCCCGCGATCACACCGACCCGCGCGGCCAGCGTCTCGGCCTCGTCCAGGTAGTGGGTGGTGAGCACCGTGGTGCAGCCGCGCGCGGCGAAGAACCGCACCAGGTCCCACGCCTCGCGGCGGGCGACCGGATCGAGCCCGGTGGTGGGCTCGTCCAGAAAGATCAACTCGGGGTCGCCGATCACGCCGACGGCCACGTCCAGACGGCGCTGCTGGCCGCCGGAGAGCTCCGTGGTCTTCTTCTTCTCGTACGTTCCCAGACCGACCATGTCGAGCACCTGCGTGGGCGGCAGCGGCCTGGGGTACATGGCGGCGAACTGCCTGACCACCTCACCCACGGTGAGATCGGGGTAGGCGCCGGTGGATTGGCTGACCACCCCGATACGCGCCCGCCATTCCCGTGGGTCCCTGGCCGGATCCTGGCCGAGGACCTCCACGTCTCCACCGCTCCGCCGCCGTACTCCCGTCAGTATTTCGACGGTCGTGGTCTTTCCCGCGCCGTTCGGCCCGAGCAAGGCGAACACCTCGCCGCGGTGTACCCGCAGGCTCAGATCGGTGAGCACCAGGTGCTCTCCATAACGCTTATTCAGGCCGGTGACGGCGACCGGGTCGTTTTCCGCGGCGGCGGAAACCATCGACTTACTCCTCCGATGGAGACGGGAACGGGAACGGCATGGCGATTTTGGAAATCCAGTGAATTCAGTGAATCCAGCGAATTCAGTGAATGCTGGAGATGCGGTGAATCAGGTGCAGCAGCAGCACGGGCAGCAGCAGTAGTAGCAGGCGGCCGCGTCGGCGGCGCCGGCCGCGATGTCGGACAGGTCGCCCTCGCTGAGCTCGGCCGCGTCGACCACCGGGGTCTCGGGGATGTGGAGCTCGTACTGGCCGGTCGCCAGACCGACCTCCCAGAGGCCGACCTGGACGTCCAGGTTGCCCTCCTCGTGCCCCTCGGGGATGTGGCGCACGATGACGATCTCGGCGTCCTCCGGGATGGTCAGACCGGACTCGGCCAGCGCGGCGCGCGGGTCCGCGTTCAGCCGGGCCGCGTACTCCTCGTCCGACCAGGCGGTGATGAGGGTGCGGGTGTAGGCGTTGATGAATTCCGCCCGCTCCTGCGGTTCGAGCGCCATGTCATTCTCCCTCTGTTTGTTTACCGCTGCTTTCTGCGTCGGCAACTGAAAGGACTGTCGCATGGCGCGCGGCACATACCAAGACTTAAGTTATTCGCCATTGATGTAAGTATTGATACGTTCATCAACGCAGTGTTACATTAGCAGCATGCCACAGTACGGATGTGCTCATCAATGACATTCAATACGTATATCCGGTACTCGTGAATACGTATCAGAGATACTTAAGCACCGTTAAGCGGAGGCGTCGGTGACGACTACCAGCACGCAGCTGCCCCCGGGACCGCCCGGCCCGGTGGACATGGAACGCATGCGTAGCGACCCACTGGGGTTCGTGACCGGCCTGGCCCGTCGCTACGGGGACGTCACCGGCCACCACGCGAACGGCGAGACCGTGTTCATGGCGCATCGCCCGGATCTCGCCCGGCACATCCTCAAGGACAACGTCGGTAACTACACGAAGGAGAACACGCCCGACGACCACATGCTCCGCCCGCTACTCGGAAACGGCCTGCTCACCAGCGACGGCGCGGAATGGGCGCGGCAGCGCCGGCTCTGTGCCCCGGCCTTCCGCCGCAGCGCGGTCGCCTCCTTCGACCAGATCATCACCGACGAGACCTCGGCGCTGCTGGCCCGCTGGCGTGCCGCCGCGGAGACCGGCGCACCCCAGCCGATCGACCACCACCTCACCTCGCTGACCCTGTCGATCCTGACCCGCGCGGTGCTCGACGTGGACCTCGGCGCGGCGGGCGACGGGTTCGGCCGCGCGGTGGACGCCGTCAATCGCTTCATCGGCCACTACGTACCCGACCCCGACCCCGACCCGGCGGACACGAGCCGCCGCCGGCGGGAGTACGCACGCGCCCGCGCCCTGCTCGACATGATGACGCGCACCGTCATCGCCTCCCGCCGGGCCGCTCCCACCGCCACCGGCACCCTGCTCGACACCATGCTCGGCGCCCTGTCCGACGCCGACCTCCGCGACCAGGTGCTGACCTTGATCATGGCCGGTCACGAGACCACCGCCAAGGCCCTGACCTGGACCTTCTATCTACTGGACCGCCATCAGGAAGAGGCGGAACGGGTCCGGGCCGAGGTCGACCGGGTGCTGGGCGGACGCCCGCCCACGGCCGCGGACCTGCCCGACCTGCCGCTCTGCCGCCGGGCCGTACAGGAGGCGATGCGCCTGTACCCCCCGGTCTGGCTGATCTCCCGCCGCGCGACCGGCCCCGACGAGCTCGACGGCCATCCGGTACGGCCGGGCACGCTCGTCTGCGTCAGCCAGTGGGTCCTGCACCGCGACCCCCGCTACTGGGACCGCCCGGATGCGTACGTACCCGACCGCTTCGACGGCGTCGACCTCCCGAGTCATCTGTACCTGCCGTTCGGCGGCGGCGAGCGCGTCTGTATCGGCCGGCACCTGGCGCTGATCGAGGCGACGCTGGTCCTGGCGATGCTGTCTCAGACGGTACGGCTGACGCTGGAACCCGGCTTCCCGGTGGAACCGGAGGCGCTGGTGACGCTACGGCCGAAGCACGGCATGCACATGATCGTGAGCCCCCGATGACCACTCTCCCCACACCCCCGCACCCCCCGGCCACCGTCACCGACCGTGGCGCCGCTCTCGACACCCCGGCCCCGGACTCCGGTACTCCGACGCCGCATGCGGGTTTGCCCGGCCCCGCCGACCGGCCGGATCCCAACCCCCCGACCCCGAACGCCGGTTCGTACAACCCCGCCACCACCACCGCGGGTGGGCTGGCAGGAGAGCTGGCGCGGCTGGAGGCACAGGCGGAGCTCTCGTTCGACGAGGAGCTGAGCCTGCTGCGCGAACTGGGCCTGACCGCGTCGGGCGGCCCGCTGGTCGAGATCGGCGCGGGGTCCGGCGCGATCACCAGGCGACTGCGGCGGGCGCTGCCCGAGTTGTCACTGGTCGCCGTGGACATCGACCCGGACCTGCTCGCCCATGCCGAGGGCGCCGGCGCCGAACTGATCGTCGCCGATGCCGCCGACCTGCCCCTGGAGACGGCGAGCGCGCAATACGTACTCCTCAGGTACGTCCTTCAGCACCTTCCCGATCCCGGACCGGCCCTCGCCGAGGCACGCAGGATCCTCCGCCCCGGTGGCCGCATCCTGGTCACCGAGGTGGACGCCTCCTGCTGGGGGCTGGCCGACCCGGTCTACCCGGAACTGGTGGGAGTGCACGCCAAGATGGCGGCGACCCAGCAGGCCGCCGGAGGCGATCGCACGATCGGCCGCCGTCTCACCCGCCTGCTCCGTGACGCCGGCTTCACGGAGGTCGCCCTTCGCCCGTTCGCCACCACCAACGACACCCGACCCACGGATGACTTCGCCCCCCACCTCGGCCCAGGACGGCTGCAGCCGCTCGTGACCGCCGGAGTGTTGTCGCTCCGCGAGTTCGCCCTCGCCGCCGACCGCTGGAACCGGTTCCGCGCGGATCCCAACGCCTGGGTGATGCTCCTCGGGTTCACCGCAGCCGGTACCGCCCCCGACGCCTCGCAAAACGGCCGTCACCCCACCGAAGGAATCCAGTGAACACCAACGTCAAGATCTTCATCACGATCTTCTGCTACATCAGCGCGGTGATGGGCCTCGTCACCGCCGTCATCCAGGCCAGCACCACCCCCGCCAACACCCCCGGAGCCATCGGTTCCGGAGTCGTCGGCGGCATCTTCCTGGTAGCCGGCGTGGCCCTGAGCCGCAAACCCCGCTACTAGCCGCGTACGACACCTCTCTGCGGCCGGCGGCCGGCCGCAGAGAGGTGTCCCGGTGTGCCGTCCTGCCGGAGTGGGTGATCGTGAGGTCGCCCGGCTCATCTCCACGGGACGCCAGGCGGGGATCGACGGCGAGTTCGTGGCCCGTCACGGACGCGTCGGATTCGCCGCCGAGGGGCCTGATTCGGCCATCGGCCAAGAGGTCACCGCCGAAATCCTCGACGTCGATATCGAGCACGGACGCGTACCCCTTTCCCGCAAAGCGCTCCAGGAAGACCCACTGCTCGATCTCCAGATCCCCCGCCATCGGCGCTCACAGCCAGTCGTGTTCACGCGCGTACCGCGCCGCTTCGTGCCGGGTCCGGGTCTGAGTCTTCTGCATCGCATTCGAGAGGTAGTTGCGCACCGTGCCCTCTGCCAGGTGAAGTCGGGCGGCGATGTCGGCGACCGAATAGCCTTCGCCGGTCGCCCGCAGCACATCGATCTCGCGGTCGGTGAGCGGGCAGTCGTCGACGACGGCGAGTGCGGAGACATCCGGGTCGATCCATCGCCTGCCCTCGTGCAGGGTTTTGATGACCGAAACGATGTGCGCCGGCTCCGCGGATTTGCTGACGAAGCCCTGGACTCCGAGCTTCAGTGCCCTGCGCAGCACGCCGGGCCTGGCATGGCGGGTCAGCATGAGGATCACCTGCTCCGGCCGCGCACGGCGGATCTCCGCGACGGCGCCGAGTCCGTCCACGCCGGGCATCTCCAGATCGATGACGAGCACATCGGGCCGGTGTCGCAGCGTGGCCTGGACGGCCGCCGCACCCTCTTCCGCTTCGGCGAGCACGGTGATCTCGCCCTCGAGTGGGAGCAACGACGCCAGCGCTTTGCGGAGGAGTGCCTCGTCGTCGGCGAGTACCACGGTGGTCATCAGTCGTCCTTTCCCGCTGTCAGAGGGCAGCGTCCGAACGACCGTGCGGGAATGCCGCAGCCGTCAGGAAACGCCCGTCTTTCTGCTCCACCGTCAGCTCGCCTCCGTTGCCCACCACTCGTTCCCTGAGCGTGGCGAGCCCCCGCAGTTCGGGAAGCGGACCCTCTTGCACGCCGTCGTTGACGATGGTGATGCCCGACTCCGACAGGGTGATGCGCACCTGCTCGGCCTGCGCATGCCGCAGGATGTTGGTCGTCGTCTTCCTCGCCCGTGACCCGGTCGACCAGCACGGCGTGCCGCTGGGTGAACGTGCCGCGCCGGGAGTCCTGGCCGACGAGGCGGACCGGGTGACC
>NZ_JBEXUE010000382.1:0-9937 GCF_040614275.1 Streptosporangium sp. NPDC006013 | reverse complement strand
GTCTCCCGGGCCGGGACCATGCCCAGCAACCGGACCGCCGCCGCGTCGAGCGCGTCGTCGGAGCCCTGGACCAGTCGCACGGCGGCGTGCCGCTGCTCCACGGTCAGCCCCGAGGTCACCCCGACGAGTGCCGCGTAGACGGCGTTGGCCGTGCGCTCGCGCTGGGAGAAGTCGGTCCGGCCCTTCAACCACTGGGAGAGCACGACCAGGAGGGCGAAGACCAGGTAGATGATCCCCGCGGCCGGCCGGTAGAAGTAGTCGGTCGTCTGGGTGACGAACTTGCCGACCTCATCGACGAACAGCCCGAACCCGACCCCGCCGAGGACGGCACCCCAGGTCCGCGCGGCCTGGCCGAGGAACGCGAGCGTGATGCCCATGCCCACCGTCATCAGCAGGCCGCCCCACAGGACGTGGGCGATGTGCAGGCTCCCTCCGCCTAGCTGGGGATAACCGGCCCGTTGGAGATAGGCCCTGGTCAACAGCACCGCACTGATCCCGGATATCGCGAAGACCTGCAGATGCGCGGCGGCGCTGGTCACCCGGGTGAGGCCCGATAGGCGCAATGTAGTTCTCCCTAATGCTGCCGATGGCGTTCTGGGAAACGGCCGGCCGAGAAGGCGACGGCCTCGGCTCCGGAGGTGCCTGACCTACGGTGTCCCGCGTCGGCGGATCGACAGGGCGGCGACATGGAAAAGGTCGGTCCGGAGGATTAGAACCACATACGACGTTAGCACGAAGCCCGCTCTGACTGCGCTGTTTAGCCCCTAAGTCAAAGACGTTGAACCCGCCCCCCGTCATGCCGGAGGCTCGATTAGGGCCGGGGACGAATGGCCGCCCCGGCCACGGTGATTCCCAGGAACCGATTGCCGTTGGCAGAGGGAGTTAATTGTGCTGGCATTACATCTGCTGGACGACGACGTCATGGTGATCGAGGAAATCGTCCGGGACCTCTCCCAGCGTTACCAGACCGTCGAGTCCGCTGATTTCCAGCGCGAGAGCCGGACGTATGCCGAGGAACTTCCGCGACGTCTCCGCAGGGCGCTCAACGAGTTCCGCCTCGCGGAGCCGTCCGGAATCCTGCTGATCTCCGGGCTTCCGGTGGACGACGCGAGGATCGGCCCGACCCCCGCGGACTGGAAGAACAAGCCGGTGCCCTCGCCCACCATCGGGCACGACATCGCGTTCTTCCTCATCGCGTCCCTGCTGGGAGACCCCATCGGATGGGCCACGCAGCAGGGCGGCTACATCATGCACGACGTCTTCCCGATCAAGGGCTACGAACACGAGCAGATCGGCTGGAGCAGCGAGGAAACGCTTGTCTGGCACACCGAGGACGCCTTCCACCCGTTGCGCACCGACTATCTCGGCCTGATGTGCCTGCGCAATCCCGACAAGGTCGAGACGACCTATGCCGACGTTTCCGACGTGCGTATCGACGATGATGTCAAAGCCATTCTGTCACAGGAACGCTTCTATATTCTTCCGGACGACTCGCACCGCCCGGCGAATCGGGCCGCGGTGACCGGCGAGGATGCGAAGGTCGCGGATCTACGGAAACGCAGTTACCGGCAGGTCGACCTGGCGCTGGACACTCCTGAGCCTGTTGCGGTCCTTTTCGGCGACCCTGACGACCCATATATCCGCATCGACCCGCACTACATGGGCGGGATCCAGGAAGAGAACGCGGGTAAAGCGCTTGCCGCATTCGGGACGGCGCTGGATTCCGCGATGACCGGGGTCGTCCTCAAGCCGGGTGACATCTGCCTCATCGACAACTACAAGGCCGTCCACGGGCGCAGCCCCTTCAGCGCGCGCTTCGACGGGACGGACCGCTGGCTGCGCCGTCTGAACGTGGCGAGGGACCTGCGCAAGTCCCGGGAGTTCAGGCTGAGCGCCTCCTCCCGTGTCATCTACTAGCCGAACCGTCATCGGACACGTCCTCGAAGGCAGGAGTCAGCGTGACCCCCGACGCATCGTCCGTACCCGCGCCCGAGGGCGCCGCCACACCGCCGTTCGGTGAAGGCACGGAGTCACCGGGGGACCGGTGCCTGCTCGAACTGTTCGCCGAGCGGGTGCGCCGCGCCCCCGAGGCGACGGCCGTCGCCTCGGACGGGGAGTCGCTCGACTACGGGCGGCTCGACGCGCGGGCCAACCAGCTCGCGCACCACCTTCGCGCCTGCGGCGTCGGCCCGGACACGCTCGTCGGCGTCTTCGCGGAGCGCGGCGTGGAACTCGTCGTGGCGCTACTGGGAGTGCTCAAGGCCGGCGGCGCCTATCTGCCGCTGGACCCGGACAACCCGGCCGGCCGCCTGGCCTTCGCCATCGGCGACGCGGGCGCGGCCGCCGTCGTGACCCAGGCACACCTGCGAGCTCGGCTGCCCGCGACGGCCGCGCGGGTGGTCTGCCTGGACGACGAGGGGCCGATGATCGCGGACCGGCCGGTCACCGAGCCCGACCGCCGGGCGGGCCCGATGAACCTGGCGTACGCGATCTACACCTCCGGCTCCACGGGCCGCCCCAAGGGCGTGCTGGTCGAGCGGCGGCAGCTCGCGAGCTACCTGGCCTGCTGCGAGCGCGACTACCCGGCGCTGGCGGGGGTCGCGCTGCTGCACTCGTCGACGTCTTTCGACCTGACGGTGACCGCGCTGTGGGGCACCCTCGCCGCGGGTGGCCGGATCGAGGTCGGCGAGCTGGACGACGGCCGTCCCGGCGGCTCCGGAGACCGGCCGTCGTTCCTGAAGATCACCCCCAGTCACCTGCCGATCCTGGAGAACCTGCCGGAGGACCGCTCGCCGACGGCGGAACTGGTGATCGGCGGGGAGGCACTCCAGGGCGAGGTGCTCGACCGGTGGCGGGCACGGCACCCCGGGGTGGCGGTGGTCAACGAGTACGGCCCGACCGAGGCGACGGTCGGCTGCGTCTCCTTCCGGGTCGAGCCGGAGGCGGGGCCCCTCCGGGGACCCGTCGCGATCGGCCGCCCGATGCGCGGCACCCGCGCCTACGCACTGGACCGATCCCTGCGACCCGTCCCGGAGGGTGTCCCCGGAGAGCTGTACGTGGCGGGCGCCGGGCTGGCCCGCGGCTACCACGGCAGGCCGGGAGCGACCGCCGAGCGCTTCGTCGCCGACCCGTACGGTGGGCCGGGCGAGCGGATGTACCGCACCGGGGACCTGGTGCGGCGCCTGCCGGGAGGGGATCTGGAATACCTGGGGCGCACCGACGACCAGGTCAAGATCCGGGGCTATCGCGTCGAGCCGGGCGAGGTCGAGTCGGCGCTGGCCGGACATCCCGCGATCGCCCAGGTCGCCGTGGTGCCCTCCGGTGAGGGCTCGGGGGACACGCGCCTGCTGGCCTATCTCGTCCCGGCAGGCGAGGCGGCCCCGGCGGCGGCGGAACTCCGCGAGTTCCTGGCCCGGACACTGCCCGAGCACATGATCCCCTCGGTGTTCCACACCCTGGACCGGCTGCCGCTGGCGGCCAGCGGCAAGCTCGACCGCGGGGCACTGCCCGCGCCGGCCCGGCAGGACGGCACGGACGCCGGTTACGGAACCCCGCGCAACGACGCGGAGAGGGCGATCGCCGGCATCTGGGCCGAGGTACTGGGCGTCGACCGGGTCGGTGTCGAGGACGACTTCTTCGAGCTCGGCGGGAACTCCCTGCTCGCCTTCCGGGTGCTCCCGCGGATCAGGGCGGCACTCGGCGCCGAGCTTCCCGCCCGTGCCATCTTCAAGCTGCGCACGATCGCCGCGCTGGCGGCGTCGGTCACCCCGGCCGCCACCGGGACCGGCACTGGGACCGACGGTGCCGTCGTGCCCGTGCCCCGCACCGGGGACCTGCCGCTCTCCTTCGCGCAGCGGCGGTTCTGGTTCTTCCACGAGTTCGACCCCGAGGCCGCCGACTACAACGTCCGGTTCGGCTACCGGCTGCTCGGCGAGCTCGACCCCGCCGCGCTGGAGTCGGCCCTGCGCGAGTTCGTCGCCCGGCACGAGTCGCTGCGGACGACCATCTCCTCGACCGGCGGCGAGCCGGTCCAGGTCGTCCACCCCGCAAAGGGCCTTCAGGTCCCGCTGACCGTCGTGGACGCCTCCGGGCTCGGCGAGGAGGAACTGGAGCGCCTGCTGCGCCGGGAGGTGAGCCTCCCGTTCGACCTGGGACGCGGCCCCGTGCTGCGGATGACGCTGCTGCGCCGTGCCGAACGCGAGCATCTGCTGGTGCTGGCCGTGCACCACTCGGTGATCGACGCCTGGTCCATGAACGTGCTCGCCGACGAGCTGAGCAGGCTGTACGGCGCCGCCAGGGAGGGCGGCCGGGCCGAGCTGGCACCGCTGGCCGTGCAGTACGCCGACTACGCCGTCTGGCAGCGCGAACGCTGGACGGAAGAGGCCATGCGGGACCAGCTCGGCTACTGGCGGGAACAACTGGCCGGTCTGTCACCCCTCGAACTGCCCACCGACCGGCCGCGCCCGGCGGTGCGCTCCTCCGCCGGAGCGGCACACCGCTTCACCCTGCCCCCCGAGCTCACCGCGGCGCTCAACGGGCTCGCCGCGCGCAACGACGCCACGCTGTTCATGACGCTGGTCGCCGCCTGCCAGGTACTGCTCGCCCGCTACTCCTCCCAGCGGGACATCGCGGTCGGCACCCCCATCTCCGGGCGCGACCGCCCCGAGCTGGAACCGCTCGTCGGCTGCTTCATCAACACCCTGGTGCTCCGGTCGGCGGTCGACGGGAACCTGTCCTTCACCGACTTCCTCGGCCGGGTGCGCGAGACCGTGCTCGGTGCCTTCGGCAACCAGGACGTCCCGTTCGAACGCCTGGTGGACGAGCTGAGCGACGGCCGTGACCCGAGCCGGACCCCGCTGGTCCAGGCGATGGTGGCGCTGCAGAACGTACCGGAGAGGCCGCTGGAGTTCACCGGCGCGCGCACCGAGGGTTTCCGGCTCCCGCACGTGTCGGCGATCTTCGACCTCACCCTGGAGTTCGTCGAGCGCGACGGGGCGCTGGACGTGATGGTCGAGTACAGCACCGACCTGTTCGACCGGGAGACGGCCGAGCGGATGGCCGGTCATCTGGAGGTCCTGCTGGCCGCGGTGGCCGAGGCCCCCGACCGGCCGCTCGCCCGGCTGCCCCTGCTGACCGAGGCCGAGCGGCGGTCCCTGGCCGGATGGAACGGCCAGATCAGGGACCTCCGCGCGGACCTCCCCGTGCACCGCCTGTTCGCCGAGCGGGTCCGGCGGGCGCCGGACGCCGTCGCGCTGGAGTGCGGGGAGCGAGGGTGGACCTACGCCGAGCTGGACGAGCGCGCCAACCGGGTGGCCCACCGCCTGCGCGCCCTCGGCGTGGGTCCTGACGTGCCCGTCGTGGCGTGCGCGGAGCGCGGCCCCGAGCTGGTGGCGGGGCTCCTCGGCGTGCTGAAGGCCGGGGGCGCGTACGTGCCGCTCGACCCGGACACCCCACACGCGCGGCTGGCCTACGTGGTGGCCGACACCGGCGCGCCGGTCGTGCTGGTCGATCGCGCGACGGAGGGCCGGGCCCGCGGCCTGGACGCCATGGTCGTGCCGCTGGACGCGGGCGACCCCGGCGAAACCCGCCAGGCGGTCACCGAACCGGACATCGCCGTGGCCGGCGGGGACCTGGCCTACATCGTCTACACCTCCGGTTCCTCGGGCCGTCCCAAGGGCGTGATGGTCGAGCACCGGAACCTGTCCGACCTGTGCGCCTGGCATGTGGCGGAGTTCGAGGTGGTCAGTGAGGACCGGGCCTCGCAGGTCGCGTCGCTGGGATTCGACGCCGCCGTGTGGGAGGTGTGGCCCTACCTCTGCGCCGGAGCCCGGGTGGCCCTGCCCGACCGGGAGACGCTGGACGATTCCGCCGCGCTGGTGGACTGGTTCGCCAGGATGGGCACCACGATCTGCTTCCTGCCCACGCCCCGGCTGGACTCCGTCCTGGACGAGCCCGGATTCGCCGCCACCGGACTGCGCGCGATCCTGACCGGCGGGGACGTGCTCCGCCGCCGCCCGCGCCCCGGGACGCCGTACCGGCTGGTCAACAACTACGGTCCCACCGAGGCCACGGTCGTCGCCACCGCGGGCGACGTCACCTGGCAGGACGCCGGCCGGGCCGGGGGGCTGCCCCCCATCGGCTCGCCCGTCGCCAACACCGCCGCGTACGTCCTGGACGGCTACGCCAACCCGGTGCCCGTGGGGGTCGCCGGTGAGCTGTACCTCGCGGGCGCCGGGCTCGCCAGGGGCTACCTGAACCGGCCGGACCTGACCGCCGAGCGGTTCGTCGCCGACCCGTTCGGAGCCCCGGGCGGCCGGATGTACCGCACCGGGGACCTCGTCCGCCGGCTGCCCGGAGGGGAGCTGGAGTATCTCGGCCGCACCGACCAGCAGGTGAAGATCCGCGGCTTCCGGGTGGAGCCGGGGGAGATCGAGAGCGCGCTGCAGAGCCACCCGGACGTGGCCGGGGCCGTCGTCGTGGCCACCGAGGCCAGGCCTGGCCACGAGCGCCTGGCGCTGACCGGATACGTGGTCCCCGCCGGTGACGCGGAGCCGGATCCCGCCGACCTGCGAGCCTTCGCGGGCACGGTG
The DNA here is from genome assembly GCF_040614275.1 of Streptosporangium sp. NPDC006013. NCBI lineage: Bacteria > Bacillati > Actinomycetota > Actinomycetes > Streptosporangiales > Streptosporangiaceae > Streptosporangium > Streptosporangium sp. NPDC006013. The sequence goes on along the minus strand of NZ_JBEXUE010000382.1, from coordinate 3,347 downwards.
CTGCCGGACCACATGGTGCCCGCCGCGATCGTCGTCCTGGAGGAGTTCCCACTGACCGTGCGGGGCAAGGTGGACCGCGCCGCCCTGCCGGCTCCCGGTGCCCCGCGGGACTCAGACGGCGGGTACGTCCCGCCGGGCGACTCGGTGCAGCGGGAGCTGGCCGGGATCTGGGCCGAGGTGCTGGGCGTCGACCGGGTCGGTGTCGAGGACGGTTTCTTCGCCCTCGGCGGCGACTCCATCCTCGCCATCCAGCTCACCTCCAGGGCGCGGGGGGCGGGGCTGCGGCTCACCTCCAGGGACCTGTTCCGCTGGCAGACGATCGCGGCGCTGAGCCCTCACGTGACCGAGGTGCGAAGCCCCGGGAGCCCCGGGAGCCCCGGGAGCACGGGGCCGGGCGGCCGGGCGCCGCTGACCCCCATCCAGCACTTCCTCTTCGAGAGGTTCACGGTTCCCGAGGTCTTCAACCAGTTCGTCACCGTGGAACTGGCGGACGACGTCGACGAGACGGCCCTGCGGGCGGCGGTCGCGGCACTGGTCGAGCGGCACGACGCGTTGCGGTCGCGCTTCGAGGTCACTCGGGGAGAGTGGTCGCAGCGCGTCGTGCCGGCGGGGGAGGAGGTGATCCTGCGCAGGGCCGACCTGTCCGGCGTCGCCGACGCCGAACTCGACGCCGCCGTCGAGCGGGAGACGGCGGCCGCGCAGGCCCGTGTCGACTTCGGCGACGGGCCGCTGATCGCGGCGGTACTGCTCAGCACCGGCCGTGGGCCGCGGCTGCTGCTGACCGCGCACCACCTCGTGGTGGACGGCGTGTCGTGGCGCATCCTACTGGAGGACCTGCGCACCGCGTACCGGCAGATCCTTCAGGGAGAGAGCGTCGACCTCGGGCCCAGGACGACCTCGTTCCAGGACTGGAGCCTCCGCCTGGCCGGGCACGTCCAGGCCGGGGGCTTCGACGACGAGCTCGGCCACTGGGCGAAGGTGAGCCGTGCCGGGGCCGCGGCGGCCCTGCCCCTCGACGGACCCGTCAACGGGCCCCTCGGCGGGCCCCTCGGCGAGCAGGGCCCGAACACCGTGGAGAGCGTCCGCGAGGTGTCCGTCGAACTCGACGAGACCACCACCCGGGCCCTGCTCCGCGAGGTTCCCGACGTCTACCGCACCGAGATCACCGACGTGCTGCTGGCCGCCCTGGCCCGGGTCGTGTCCGGATGGGCCGGGCGCGACCGCGTCCTGCTCGGTCTGGAGGGCCACGGACGGGAGGAGATCTTCCCCGACGTGGACCTCACGCGCACGGTCGGGTGGTTCACCAGCTACTTCCCCCTGGCACTGGACGTCCCCCGCGGACAGGATCTGGGCGGCCTCCTCAAGTCGGTCAAGGAGCAGGTGCGGGCGGTTCCCCGGCGCGGCCTGGGGTACGGCGCGCTGCGCTACCGGGACGGGTCCGCGCTCGCCGGCGATCCCGTCCCGCAGATCTGCCTCAACTACCTCGGCCGGTTCGACACCGAGGCCGGGGACGGGGGCCTCTACCGGGAGATCTCCGGCATCGAGCTGTTCCAGGATCCGCGCGACAACCGGCCGCACGTGCTCGACGTCGTCGGCTCCATCAGGTCCGGACGGCTCCAGGTCACCTGGTACTACTCGCCGAACCTGCACGAGCCCGCCACCGTCGAGCGCCTGGCCCACGAGTTCGCCGCGACCGTGGAGCGGATCGTCGGGCACTGCGCGGAGCCGGGCGCGGGCGGCCGCACCCCCTCGGACTTCCCGCTGGCCCGTCTGGACCAGGCGAGCCTCGACGCGCTGGTCGGCACCGGCCGCACGGTGGCGGACGTCTACCCCCTCACCCCCACCCAGAGCGGCATGCTCTTCGACTGCCTGATGGCACCCGACTCCGACGTCTACACGGCCCGGTTCGAGATGGTGGTCGAAGGGGTGGCCGCCCCCGAGGCGCTCGGCGAGGCGTGGCGGCTCGTCGCGGAGCGGACCCCGGTGCTGCGCACCTCCATCGCCTGGGAGGGGCTCGACCACCCGCTCCAGGTGGTCCACCGGAAGGCCCGGCTGCCGATCGCCCATCACGACTGGCGGGACCTGCCGGAGGAGGAGCAGGGAGCGGAGCTGGAACGGCTGCTCGCGCGGGACCGGCAGGCCGGGCTGGACCTCGCCGCGTCCCCGCCCACCCGGCTGGCGATCATCCGGCTCGACGACACCCGGGTGCGGGTCGTCTGGACCCTGCACCACATCCTGCTGGACGGGTGGAGCGTCCACCGGCTGCTCGCGGACGTGCTCTCCTGTTACGCCGCGCGCCGCGAGGGGCGGGACTGGCGGCCGGCGGCCCGCCGCCCCTTCCGCGACCACGTCGAGTGGCTGCTCGGCCTGGACGACACCGACGCCGAGGCGTACTGGCGCGAGGCGCTCGCCGGGTTCACGGAGCCGACGCCCCTGCCGTACGACCGGCCGCCCGCACCGGACCACCGGCCCAGGGCGGCAGGCCGGGTGAACGTGAAGCTGCCGGCCTCGGTCTCGCGGCGGCTCGCCGAACACGCCAGGAACGGCCGGCTCACGCTCAACACCCTCCTGCAGGGAGCCTGGGGGATCCTGCTCTCCCGCTACGGCGGCGAGCCGGACGTCTGCTTCGGCGCGACGGTCTCCGGCCGTCCCGCGGACCTGACCGGCGCGGAGTCCATGATCGGCATATTCATCGAGACGCTGCCGGTCCGGATCGCCGTGGACGAGAGCCGCGCCCTGCTGCCGTGGCTGCGCGAGCTGCAGGAGGAGCAGGCGCGGGCGCGCGAGCACGACTCCGTGTCGCTGCCCCGGGTGCGCTCCTGGAGCGAGCTGCGACCCGGCGCCCAGCTCTTCGATAGCGTCGTGGTCTTCGAGAACTACCCGATCGACCACGCCCCGGCCGGCGCCGCCGGCGTGCGGCTGCGGGACGTCGACGCCGCCGAGGTGAACGGCCACCCCCTCAACCTGGTCGTCTATCCGGGCGAGGAACTGTCCTTCGTGCTGCTCCACGACGGGGCGCTGTTCGAGGCCGCGACCGTACGGCGGCTCGGCGAGAACCTGGCCGCGCTGCTGGAGGAGATCGCGGCCGACCCGGAACGGACCATCGGGTCGCTGCCCTCGCAGACCCGGCGCGAACGGCGCCGGATGCTGGTGGAGTGGAACGACACGGCCCACGACACCCCCGCGCGGTGCGTGCACGAGCTGTTCGCCGAGCGGGCGCGCGCCGTTCCCGGCGAGCCGGCCGTGGTGTCGGAGGTCGGTGACGTGATCGGTGACTGTGAGAAGCCGGGCCTTGAGTTGGTCCTCGTCGTCATCGGGGATCTCCGCCTTGAGCGTTTCGGCGTCAG
>NZ_JBEXUE010000381.1:0-9952 GCF_040614275.1 Streptosporangium sp. NPDC006013 | reverse complement strand
AACACGACCAGCAGTGCGGCCGACCAGAGCAGGACGGTGGCGCCCGGGATGTCACCTCGGTGTGCCGTTCTAGGTTGCGACCATGTGGCGTGCTGACCCCCTGACCGAGCAGGTGTTCCCCATCCTGCTGGCGTGCCTGGTGCTCGGACTGTGCGTGGCCGTCGTGAGCCTGGTGTGGGATCGCAGGCTCCTGCTGCTGAGGCTCAAGTCCGCAGAGGACAGGTTCGCCGGTCAGCAGGAGGAACTGGTCCGCGCCCAGTTCGCCGAGAGGCGGGTGCGCATCGCCCGTGAGCTGAACGACGTGGTCGCGCACGGAATCAGCATGATGACGCTCGGCGTGGGCGCCGGGCGGATGATCATGGACAAGGATCCCGAGCGGGCCAGGCGGACCTTGCGGGTGGCCGAGGAGTCGGGGCGTCAGGCGCTCGTCGAACTCCAGCGCACCCTGTCGCTACTCGATCTCGACGGCTCCCCGGCGGGCCGGACGCCCCAGCCCAGGCTGTCCGACCTGCGGGACCTGTTCACCGAGGTCCGTGCGGCGGGCCTGGGCGTGGACATGGTCGAGGACGGCAGGCCCACCGAGGTCGCGCTCACCCTCGAACTGGTGGCCTACCGCATCGTCCAGGAGGCGCTCGCCAACACCCTGCGACACGCCGGCGCCCGCTCGGCCCGCGTCACGCTGCGCTGGCGGCCGGGCTTCCTCGACGTGCTGGTACGGGACGACGGCCAGGCCGACCCCGCGGCGACCGCGGGGCACGGCCTGTTCGGCATGCGGGAGCGGGCCGCCCTGTTCGGCGGGACGCTGGCGGCCGGGATCCTGCCCGGAGGGGGGTTCGAGGTGCGGGCGCGGCTGCCCATCTCGGGCGAGGCGGTCCCGGACGCCGCCCGCAAGGGTATGGGGGACGTCACCGACCTCGAACCGACCCGCCCTCGCCTCCGCCCCGCCGGCGCGGGTCAGTCGGACTCGCCGAGGCCGATCGAGAAGGCGGCGTCCAGATCGTGCCGGGAGTAGGCGCGGAAGGCGATGTTGGTCTCGGTGTGCAGCACCCCCGCCACCTTGTTGATCCGGCCGGGGATGACCTCGGCGATCTCCTCGTAGGCGGTGACGCGGACCATGGCCATCAGGTCGTACTCCCCGGTTATGGAGTAGACCTCGCTCACCCCGTCGATCTCGGCGATCGTCTGGGCGACCTCGGGGATCCGGTCCACCTCGGCGTTGATGTGAACGATCGCGGTGACCACGAGCTTCCTCCTCGTTGAGTATTGCCTGCCGTCTTTGACGCTATCAGCGCAGCGGACGGCCCTCGCGCGCCCGGCGTGGCTCGGCCGCCTGGTAGGCGCGGTCGATGCGGGCCTTGAGCCGGCCGGCACCCGAGACGGGCAGGCTCCAGGTGCCCTCCACCTGCACCAGCCGCACCCCCGGGGACTCCAGCCAGCGCAGGACACACTCGGTCTCCTCGGCGCTGGCGGCGTGGACCGGCCCGGGGCCGGGTGGCACCGTCTCGGCGGTGGCCGTCAGCGCCTCGACGAACGGGGTGGGGTGGGCGCCCCTCGGCATCACCCCCGCCGAGGCGAGCCGTCCGTACCGGATGACATGGATCTCCCAACAGCCGCCCGCCACGGGGGCGGCCGCGACCATCTGGGAGATGGCGGTCAGCGACCGCAGCCGCTGCATGCGGGCCGAGGTGCGGACGTAGGAGGCGAGCCGGTCGCGGTCGGCCGCGGCCTCCTCGTAGCGCTGGTCGAGGGCCAGGCGCTCCATCCTGGCCTCCATGGCGGAGAAGACCCCGGCCGCGTCCAGCTCCAGCGCCCGGCGCGCCGCCACGACGTGCACCGCGTACTCGTCGGGGGTCTCACGCCCCTCGCACGGTGCGCCGCACCTGCCGATCTCGGCGAGCGCGCAGGCGGAGCGCCTGGTGCGCGGAGTGATCCGCTCGGTGCACTGCCGCAGCGGGATGGTCTCGTGCAACACGGTGCGGGCGTCCTCGGCGGCGCGGGTGCTGGTGAACGGGCCCAGGTAGGACGCCTCGTCGTCCTTGACCTCGCGGACCACCGACAGGCGGGGGAAGAGCTCGTCGGTCAGCTTGAGCCAGAACATCTTCTCCGGGTGGCGCGACCTGCGGTTGTAGCGGGGCTTGGCCGAGCCGATCAGCCGGAGTTCCCTGACCTCCGCCTCCAGCGGGGTCGCGCAGGAGATGGATCTGACCCGCGCGGCGATGCCGATCATCTCGCGGACGCGGGGCCGGGTCTCGCTCGCGGTGAAGTAACCGCGCACGCGGTTGCGCAGGTTGGTGCTCTTACCGACGTAGAGCGGGTCGCCGCCGGAGTCCTCGAAGACGTAGACGCCAGGTCCCGCCGGCACCGAGTCGGCCAGGTGCCGCTTGCGGCGCTGCTCGGGGGTGGGCGCGCGGACGAAGCCCTTGAGCTCCTCCAGCGTCTGCACCCCGAAGGAGCCCGCCCGCTCCAGCAGGGCGTGCAGCACGTCGACCGTGGCCCGCGCGTCGGCGAGCGCCCGGTGGCAGGGCTCGGTGTGGCTGAAGATCGCGGCCAGCGTGGACAGCTTGCAGTTGGGCGCCTCGTCGCGGGTCAGCAGCTTGCGGGCCAGGTCGACGGTGTCGACCACCTGGTGGGCGGGCGGCGGATACCCGTGCGCCGCGCAGGCCGCCCTGATGAACCCCAGGTCGAACCCGGCGTTGTGCGCCACCAGGGTGGAGCCTGCGGCGAACTCCAGGAAGGACGGCAGCACCGACTCGATCCGCGGCGCCGCCACGACCATGCCGTCGGTGATGCCGGTCAGCACCGAGATGAACGGCGGGATCGGTGAACCGGGGTCGACCAGGGTGCCGAACTCACCGAGCACCTCACCGCCCCTGACCTTGACCGCGCCGATCTCGGTGATCGCGTGCTCGCCCGCCGAGACGCCGGTGGTCTCCAGGTCGAACACGACGAAGGTGATCTGGCTGAGCGGGGTGCCCAGCTCGTCGAGTGTTCCCTGCACGGCGTAGTTCACGATTCACGACCATAGAAGCCCCGACCGACATTCACCGCACCGGGTTCTTTCGGCGCCGGACGCCCGGAACACCCGTGGTCCGCTAGCTCCCGTCCAGCATCCGTTCGAGGGTGGCCCGGTGCAGCACCAGGTCGTCGGGGTCGTCCGGCATGGGCTGCTCGCCGAAGTGGATGCGGCGGTGCCAGACGCGGGCCATGATGACGCCGTGCCTGAGCGCGGCGTACATCTCGTAGAACTCCATGTCGCGTGGCTTGTATCCCGTTATTTCGTGATACGTCTCGCATACGTCCTCGCGTCGCATGAAGTCGGGTAGGCCGGGCAGTTCCATGACCTCGGCGATCTCCTGGAAGAACCGGTGCAGGAAGATCATCCAGGCGATGTCCAGCTCGCGGGGGGCGATCGTGGCCATCTCCCAGTCCAGCACCGCCACCGGGGTGAAGTCGCGGTACATCACGTTCCCGATGCGGGCGTCGCCCCAGCTCAGCACGTCGGGTCCCGGATCGTTCGGCCAGTGCTCCCGCAGCCAGTCGAACGCCCGCTCCAGCAGCGGGATGCGCATCGAGCCGTGTGCCCACTCGTAGTAGGACCGCTGGTCGTCGACGTGCCTGCGCAGCGCGGACTCGCCCGTCCCCGCGATCTCCAGCGGGCGCAGCTCCGCCGCGGTGAACGGGGCGTCGTGCAGTCTGGCCAGGATCTCGATGCTCTGCCGCTGCAGCCGCGTCCGGTCGGCCGGGGAGGCGTCCAGCAGCCAGCCCTCGAAGGTGTAGGGCAGGACGTCCGGCGGCACGTCGCCGGTGAGCCGCTCCATCACGAAGAACGGGGTGCCCATCGGTGCGGGGTCGGGCTCGTACCACAGGGTCCGGGGCGCGAGCACGCCGGCGCGCTCCCTGGCCATCCGCATGACCTCGAACTGCCTGCCGAGGTCGTAGCTCGGGAAGACCGGTACGGCCTCGCTCGCCGGGGCCATCCGGGCGACGCAGCCGACCTCCCGCCGGCCCTCCGTCGCCGTCCAGGAGGCGTCGAAGAGCAGGGTCTCGCTGGACATGCCGTTGCCCGAGGGCGCCGACAGCCGGGAGAGCGTGACAGGGGATCCCACCCTGCCGGAGAGCCACGACCGCATCCGTTCGTGTAACTCCTCGAGGTCGCGGGTGGATGTCCGCATATCCTCGGCTTGCCGGCGCTGCTGATCCATCGCGCTCTCCCGGGTGGCGTGCGTCACAAGGCGATCCGCACAGTCGTAACCTAAGAGCAAGCGCTTGTCCATAAAGAGTTCACGGCCGGGTCGGCCGCCGTCCGCCTTACGGTCAGGTCGGGGTCAGGGTGCGCTAGCCGTACCCTTGACGTGAAGACCGATCCGAGTAGGGGCCGTGATGAGTTCAGCCGGAGAGGGCCTGTCTCGTCCGTTACCCGAGCAGGTTCGCTTACATGTCGTGGAACTGGCGTCCCAGATCCTCGGCTCCATGCCCGCCGCCTCGGTGCCGCCGCCGCTGAAGGGGATCGCCAAATTCGACCCCCGCAAACGCGCCAGGCTGGGTGGCGCGCCCATCGCCGCGCAACTGGAGACCGACAAGAAGTTCCGCGAGCTGGTCGCGGAGACGCTGACCGCGGGCTGGCCGGAGCTGGTCGCGAGTCTCGCCGAGGGGGCGGTCCCGCCGGCCGCCGAGCCCGTCATGGTGGCCGCCGCCGCCTACCTGACCCGGCCGCCCGGCTGGGCGGCCATGGTGGAGGCGGCCCGCGCGGACCTGGAGCGGTCGGCCGCCGTCGCCGAGGGCTCCGCGCAGGAGCAGACGCTCTCCCGGCTGCGTGAGCAGTTGGCCGGCCAGAAGAACGCGGCCAAGGAGGAGTCCGAACGGCTGCGCGAGCAGCTCAAGGCCTCGCGTTCGGAGGTCTCCGACCTGCGCCGCAGGCTGCACGAGGCCCGGGAGCGGGCCAGGGCGGCCGAGGCGCGTGCCGCCGACGCCTGGGAGGCGGCGGAGGAGGCGAAGGCCGCCGCGGTCTCGGCGGGGAGCAGCGTGGAGAGCGAGCTGCGCCGTCTGCGCGAGCGGCTGGCCGACGCCGAGCGTCAGCTGGAGTCGACGCGCAGGGCGGCCCGTGAGGGCCGCAGCGTGGAGGACACCAAGGTCCGCATGCTGCTCGACGCCCTGCAGGACGCCGCCGCGGGGCTCCGCAGGGAGCTCGCCCTGCCCTCCGGCATCCACCGTCCCGCCGACTCGGTGGCCTCGGTGGCGCCGGGCAGGCAGGGGGTCCAGGCGGTTCCCGCGCGGGCGCTCGCCGACGACGACCCCGCCCTGCTCGACCAGCTGCTCGCGCTGCCGCAGATCCACCTGATCGTCGACGGCTACAACGTGACCAAGACCGGTTACGGTACGTTCACCCTCGCCGACCAGCGCAATCGCCTCCTCACCGGCCTCGGCGCGCTCTACGCGCAGACCCGTACCGAGCTGACCTGCGTTTTCGACGGCGCCGAGCTGAACGGGCCGGTCCCGGTGTCGGCACCCAGGGGGGTACGGGTGATGTTCAGCGCCCCCGGGCAGATCGCCGACGACCTGATCCGCCAGCTGGTCCGCGCCGAGCCCACGGGACGCGCGGTCGCGGTGGTCTCCTCGGATCGGGAGGTGGCCGAGTCGGTCCGCAGGATGGGCGCCCGGCCGGTTCCCTCGCTGCTTCTTCTCAGACGTCTGGGGCGGGCGTGAACCTTTTCCGGTAATGGCGCATCGAACCACCGGTAGGTATTTCGATCTCCCCAGGGGCATTCGATGAAGAAGATCATAACGCTCGCCGTCGCCGTTCTGGCCATCGGGGCGACCGTTGCCACACCGGCCGCCGCGGCTGCGGCGGCCGGCATTCCCAAGGGCTTCCTGCTGTACGAGAAGGACGCCGCGAAGAAGGACGACAACCCCGAGACCAACTGGACGGTCAGCAACTCGGCGAAGGCCCGGCTGGCCGTCAACCCGTGTGACAGGGCCGCGCTGGCCGCGACCGGCAGGACGGCCGCGCGGACGGTGACCTTCACCGGCGTCCCGGACTTCCTGAAGGTCGAGCAGGTGATCCTGTACCGCTCGAAGGCCGCCGCCGCCGGAGCCGTGGCCCAGTTGCGCTCCGCCCTGGCCACCTGTGGTTCCAACACCAACGCGGGCTCCACCTACCGTTACGTCTCCTCGCGCCTGACCGGGCTCGGAGACGAGGCGCTGAAGGTCTCCGGGCAGGTCTACTACGGCAAGAAGGTCGGCGTGGGCGGTGACCGCAGCGTGCTGGTCAGAAAGGGCAACGCGGTCCTGGTCTACCTCTGGGGCGGCGAGTACTCCAAGCCGGCGAAGAGCGACTGGACCAGGCAGCTGAGTGACGCCAGGAAGATGACCGCGAAGATCTGCGACGTCGCCGCCTGCTGACCGGGCGATCCGGGGGCCACCCGGGGAGACCGGGACTGCTACCTGCAGCTATAGGGATAAACACGGGAAAAGGTGATCTAAACCTTACTTGTTCTGTACTATTCGCCGCAGGTCTGTGCAGTCTGGAGGCGTTGACGTGGCCGTGGCGGGTATGCCGGTTGGACTCATTCGGATACCGGTGGCGGCCGGGCTCGCCCTCGCGCTGCTGATGGTGCCGGTGAGCGGGGCCTCCGCGGAGCCGAAGCCGACACTCGCCCAGGCCAAGAAGAAGCTGGAGAAGCTCAACGAGCAGGCCGACCAGATCGTCGAGAAGTACAACCAGGCCTCGGAGAAGTGGAAGCGGGCCAAGAAGAAGTACGTGACGCTGAACAGCGAGCTCGCCCGGCAGAACGAGCAGGTAGCCGGGCTGCGCAAGGAGCTCGTCGCGATGGCGGTCAGCACCTACCAGTTCGGCGCGGTCAACAGCTGGGAAGGCATGGTCTACCAGGCCGACCCCGGCGCGCTGCTGAGCGGCCTGGCCTCGGTCGACCAGATGTCGGCCTCCCGGGCCCAGTCGCTGAGCGCCTTCGACGAGGCCACCAAGGCGCTGCGGCTCAACAGGAACCTGGCCAAGGGGGCGCTGAGCGAGGCCGACGAGACGCGCGGCGAACTGGCCAAGGAGAAGGCCAAGGCCGACAAGATGGTCAGGGCTCAGACGAAGCTCCTGCGCGAACTCAACGTTTTCAAGACGGGCAACCCCGAGAGCACCGGGATCCAGTACAGCGGCCCCGCCTCGGGCAACGCCCGCGCCGCCCTGCAGTTCGCCTTCGCGCAGGTCGGCAAGCCCTACCAGTACGGCGGCACGGGGCCTGGCGGCTGGGACTGCTCGGGCCTGGTCCAGGCCTCCTGGCGCAGCGGGGGGGTCAGCCTCCCCCGTACCACCTGGGAGCAGTGGAGCTGGGGCACCAGCCGCAAGGTCTCGCTGAACGACCTCCAGCCGGGCGACCTCATCTTCAGTGAGGGCCTGGGCCACGTCAGCATGTACGCGGGCAACGGGCAGATCGTGCACGCCCCGCAGACCGGCGACGTCGTCAAGGTCGTCCCGCTCTCGGCCTATGGCCGTCGCCTCGTCGGAGCCGTCCGCCCCTGACGCGCGGTGCGCGGGTCCCGGCGGCCGGAAAACCGGGTGCGTCGCGCGCGGTGGCGCTGCAGCATCGGAACATGATCACTTCATGGATGCTCGACGAACTCGCCCATGCCGGTCCCGAGCACCTCGACGCCGCGTTCGTCGCCGGGTTCGACCGCAAGCAGGGCAGGCCCGATCCGGGGGAGGACCTCGCCGCGCTCGCCGGGCGCGGCCTGGGGGAGACGGCGACGGTCGTGGAACTCGGCGCGGGGACGGGGCAGTTCGCGCTGGCCGCGGCGCGGCGGTTCCGGCGTGTGGTGGCGGTCGACGTCTCCCCGGCGATGCACGACTTCCTGACCGTCCGGGCCGCCGAGGACGGCCTGGCCAACCTCGAATGCGTGCGGGCGGGCTTTCTCTCCTACGAGCACGCCGGGCCACCCGCGGACGCGGTCTACACCCGTCACGCACTCCATCAGCTCCCCGACTTCTGGAAGGCGGTCGCACTCGACCGCATTGCGCGGATCGTACGACCGGGGGGCGTCCTGCGCCTGCGCGATCTGATCTTCGATTTCCGGCCGGCCGAGGCCGACGCCGTGCTCGGCCGCTGGCTCGACGGCGCGGCCGACGATCCCGCGCTGGGTTACACCCGCGAGGACTACGCCGAGCATCTGCGCACCGAGTACAGCACCTTCCGGTGGCTTCTCGAGCCGATGCTCGACGCCGCCGGGTTCGAGATCGTCGAGGCGGACTTCAGGGAATCGATCTACGGCGCCTACACGTGCGTCCGGCGCTGACCCGTGCTCCGCGGCGGGAGAGGGCACCCTCGCGGCTTCAACCGTGAATTATGGCAAATGTGATGAACATTACAGAAATCGCGATTTGTCGGGCGTGATTCCGGGGGTGTGACGAGAGTCATATCTTAATAGCATAAACGGCCATTAAGCAGGGGTAACAGGAAGATCACGAAGGCTTATTGATCTTCTTGTTTGGCGAATGCTTTGCCGAAGGTTGGAGATCGGGGTAACTTCTGGCCTCGCGACGTGCAAGCCATGCCGTCGCGGTGAATGTCGGTCTTCGGGCCGGTGTCCCTATAGAAATCCAACCGGCCGCCGTTCCCCTGCCGGGGACGGACCTCATCACGGCGGCCCGCCGAATCTATGCAGCCAGGAGGCATGGAACCGGGGACCCAAAAGGCCCGACACAGCGTGGCCAGGGGTGAATCAGCGCATTTGCGCCGTAGGGCATCTTCCAAGCCCGAACCCGTCAGCTAACCCGGTAGGCATCAGTGGAAGCACCAAGGAGAAATCCTGTCTACCACCCCGTGTAACACCCGTCTGTCGCGCCTTTTCCGCCTTTCTCTCGGCGGCATCGCCCTCACCCTGACCGCCTCAGCCGGAGCGGTCACCCTAGGGCCGGCGGCGGCCAGGGCGACGACGGACAGCACCCCTGAGATCCTGGTCAACACCGCGGCCGGAGTCTCCGAGCAGGCCGAGAGCACGAAGAGAACCGTGCACAGGGCCAAGGCCGGTACCAAGGTCAAGACCAAGATGAGCAGGGCGGCCCTGCAGAAGGTTCGGGCTCGCAAGGCCGTCTCGGCGGCCAAGAAGCAGGTCGGCGATCCGTACCGGTGGGGTGCCTCCGGTCCCGGCGCGTTCGACTGCTCGGGGCTCGTCAAATACGCCTGGCGCAAGGCGGGCGTGTCCATTCCCCGGATCACGCACAGCCAGTACCGGGCGATCAGGAAGAAGGTCTCGTGGAGCCACCTGCACCCTGGTGACCTGATGTTCTTCAGTGGAAAGGGCCACGTCGGCATGTACGTCGGCAAGGGCAGGATGGTCCACTCGCCGAGCAGCGGCAAGACGGTCCGGATCGTGAAGCTGGAGGGGTACTACAGGTCCTCCTTCGCCGGAGCGGTCCGGCCCGGAGCCTGAGCAGGGGCGCCGGCCCCGTTCCTCACATGTGCGGGGACGGGGCCGCTCCGTTTCCGGCGAAGGCCGCGAGCGCGTGGCCGGCGGCCTGGGCCGGCGCGGATCCGCGCTACCGGATCACGTTCCGCTCCGGCGGCAGAACGCGGCAGGTCAGGGCACGCTCGCGCCCCGGCGGGCACTCCCGTGCGGGCCTTCACCTCCGGCCCGAAGGCCGGAGCGCCGGCCCGCGTTCCGCTAGCATCACATCGTTATGTCCGTCCCGAAGGGGCGCCGCACCGTGCTCGCCGGGATGCTGGCGCTGATGAGCGTGGGCCCGCTGGCCGGGACGGGACCTCTCCTGGCCGGAGCCGGCCCGCTTCCTCACGACCCTCTCCACCGCGCCGGAGAACTCCCCGTCGACCTTCGCGACCTGTGGCCCGGTGCCGCCGTCATGGGGTGTTGCCCAGGACGCTGCATGTGGATGAGCCGTCGCCGCATGTGGACTGGTCGGCCGGGGCGGTCGAGTTGCTCACCGAGGCGC
>NZ_JBEXUE010000380.1:0-9961 GCF_040614275.1 Streptosporangium sp. NPDC006013 | reverse complement strand
ACGACCCCTACCGGGTGGCCGACCGGCTGAGCCGCACCCTGCAGGAGGCCGTCGACCCTGCCGAAGGGCTGGCCACCGCCGTGGTACTGGTCCGCGTCGGGCTCGGGACGTCGCCGGTCAGGATGATCCGGCGGCGGGCGCGCTCGGCCCGTGGGTCGGGGATCGGCACGGCCGACAGCAGCGCCTGGGTGTAGGGGTGGAGGGGACGCTGGTAGAGCTCGTCCGGCGGCCCCTGCTCGACGATCCGGCCGAGGTACATGACGGCCACCTGGTCGCTGGCGTGCCGTACCACGGACAGGTCGTGGGCGATCAGCACGTAGGTGAGGCCGAGCCGGTCCTGCAGGTCCTCCAGCAGGTTGATCACGCCCGCCTGAACGCTCACGTCCAGCGCGCTGACCGGCTCGTCCAGCACGATCACGTCGGGTTCGACGGCGAGCGCGCGGGCGATGCCGACACGCTGGCGCTGGCCGCCCGAGAACTCGTGCGGGAAGCGGCCGGCGTGCCCGGGGTCGAGCCCGACGAGCTCCAGCAGCTCGGGCACGCGCGCCAGGTCTCGCCCGTGGGTGTCGAGGGCCTCGGTGAGGATGGCGCGCACGGTCATGCGGGGGTTGAGCGAGGCGTACGGATCCTGGAAGACCATCTGGATCCGGCTGCGTGCGTGTCGCAGCTCGGCGGCGGGCAGCGCGGTGAAGTCGGCGCCGTCGAGCAGCACCCGGCCGGCCGTGGGCTCCACGAGGCGCACCAGGCACCCGGCCAGCGTCGACTTCCCGCAGCCGCTCTCGCCCACGAGCCCGAGCGTGGTGCCGCGCTCCACGCGCAGGTTCACCCCGGACACGGCCTGGACGCTGCCGACGCGGCGGCGGAACACCCCGCTGCGTACTGGATAGGTCTTGACGAGGTCCACGACCTCCAGCGCCGTCATATCGAGCGAACCTCCTCTACCCGCAGGCACGACGCCGTGTGCCCGGCACCGATGGGGACCGGCGCGGGGACGGTCGTGTCGCACAGGCCCGCCCTCGCGTGCTCGCAGCGCGGGTGGAACGCGCACCCGGGAGCCCGCGAGGGCTGGCCGGGGATCTGGTAGAGCCGCTCGCCGTGGCGCGCGTCGAGCCGCGGCAGCGAGGCCAGCAGCCCTCGGGTGTACGGGTGGGCGGGCTCGTAGAAGATCGGCTCGACGGCGGCCTCCTCGACCTTGGCGCCCGCGTACATCACGAGCACGCGGTCGGCGACGCCGGCCACCACGCCGAGGTCGTGGGTGATCAGCATGAGCGCGGTCGCCGTGCGCTCCTGGATCCCTCTGATGACGTCGAGGATCTGCGCCTGCACGGTCACGTCGAGCGCGGTCGTCGGCTCGTCGGCGATGAGCAGGTCGGGCTCGTTGGCGATGCTCATCGCGATCATGACGCGCTGGCGCATGCCGCCGGAGAGCTCGTGCGGGTACTGCTCGGCGCGCTTGGCCGGCGAGGGTATACCGACCAGGTCGAGCAGCTCGGTGACGCGCCCGCGCAGCTCGCGGCGCGAGCGCGACGGGTCGTGCACGCTGATGGCCTCGGCGATCTGCGCTCCGACGGTGTGCACGGGGGTGAGCGCGGTGAGCGCGTCCTGGAAGACCATCGCGATGCGGCTGCCCCGCAGCGTGCGCAGCTCGGCCTCCGATCGGCCCAGCAGTTCCTCGCCCCGGAACCTGATCGACCCCGTCACGCGGGCCCGGCCCGGCAGGATGCCCAGCACGGCCATCGAGGTGATGCTCTTGCCCGAGCCCGACTCCCCCACGATGCCGAGCGTCTCGCCGGGCGCGACGGAGAACGACAGCCCGGTGACCGCCGTGACCTGGCCGTCGTCGGTGGGCAGCTCGACCGTGAGGTCGTCGACCTCCAGCAGCGCGCTCATGGGCGGCCTCCTTTCGGGTCGAAGGCGTCGCGCAGCCCGTCGCCGAGAAAGTTGATGGCCAGCGCGGTGAGCAGGATGAACAGGCCGGGGAAGTACAGCAGGTAGACCTTGCCCGTGCCGATCAGCCCGGCCGCCTGGCTCAACAGGTTGCCCCAGCTCGACTCGGGCGGCTGCACGCCGTACCCGAGGAAGGAGAGCGTGGACTCGACGATCACCGCGCTGGCGGCGCCGAGCGACGTGCTCACGGCGATCACGCCGGTGAGGTTGGGCAGGATATGGCGCACGATGATGCGCCGCCTGGTCACGCCGAGCACCGTGGCCGCCGACACGTACTCCTTCTCCCGGAGCGAGAGCACCTGACCACGGACCACCCTGGCCACCGTGGTCCAGCCAATGGCCGCCAGCACCGGGACGATCACCGTGGGAGACCGGCCGGCCCCCTGCAGCACGACGGCCAGCACCACGATCGCGGGCAGGACGATGAACAGGTCGGTGATCCGCATGATGATCTCGTCCACCCAGCCGCCGAAGAATCCGGCGGCCGCTCCTAGAGCGGTGCCCATCGCGGTGGCGAGCACGGCGACGGACAGACCGATCGCCAGCGAGATCCGCCCTGCGTACAGCAGCTCGGTGAGGTAGTCGCGGCCCAGTTCGTCGGTGCCGAACCAGTGTGCGGCCGACGGCGGGGTCGGCCCGAGCATCAGGTCCTGCACACCCCGCTCGTACGGGGCGATCACGTCGGCGCCGAAGCAGCCGATCAGCAGCACGGCGAGCACGCCGAGCCCGGCGACCGCGAGCCGGTGGCGCAGGAACCGCCTGCGGGCCAGCTGCCACTGGGTCCGTTCCTGCGCGGGCGCCGCCGGGGCGGTGAGCATGGTCATCGGAGCCTCACTCTCGGATCGAGTACGGCGTAGGCGATGTCGGCGAGCAGGTTGAACACGATCACGACCACCGCGATCACCAGCGTCCACGGCACCAGCACGAACACGTCGCCGGCGAGCAGGGAGTCGAGGAACAGCCGGCCCATGCCCTGGATGGCGAAGATCTGCTCGGTGACGACCAGCCCGCCGAACAGCAGGCCCGCGTCCACGGCGGTGATGCTGACGAACGGGCCGAGCGAGGTGCGCAGGGCGTGCCGCACCACGATGCGGCCTCTGGGCACCCCCTTGGCCCGCGCGGTGCGCACGTACTCGCTGGAGAGCGCGTCCAGCATGGTCGCGCGGGTGAACCTGCTCCAGCTCGCCACCAGGCCGACGGTCAGCGTCAGCACGGGCAGCACCAGATGGCGCAGGTAGTCGAGCGGGCCACCGCCCTGCGCCGAGTGCAACCCGACGAAGTAGAGCGGCGGGTCGGCCAGGCCGAGGATCTCCTGCGGCCAGGCGGCGAGGACCTGGATCAGGATCAGCCCGAGCCAGAACGGCGGCATCGCCACGCCGAGGTAGGAGAGGCCGGTGAAGGCCAGGTCACCCGCCGAGTACTGCCGCACCGCCGAGTAGACGCCGACGGCGAGCGCGATCAGCGCGGCGGCCAGCACGCCCCAGACGATCAGCTGCAGCGTGGTGCCGAGCGCGGGCAGGATCAGCCCGTGGACCGAGCCGGCCGTCCGCGAGCTGACTCCCCAGTCGCCGGTGACGAACTGGGTCAGCCACCGCCAGTACTGCTCGGGGATCGACCGGTCGAGCCCGAGGACCTCGGTCATGCGGGCGATCGCGCCCTGGTCCTGCCCGCCGCGCAGCTTCGCGAGCGGGTCGAAGGTGGTCCTGACCGCCCAGAACAGCAGGAACGAGGCGATGAGTACGACGGGGACCGAGTAGAGCAGTCGCCGTCCAACGTAGGCGAACATCGGTTCTCAGCCCACCAGTCCCCACTGGGCCAGGTTCCAGAACGGGCCGCGGGCCGGGTCGATGGCCAGCGGCCCGCCGATCTTGTTGTTCCACAACAGGACGTTGGGGATCACGTCGAGCGGCAACAGGGCGGCCGAGTCGGCGAGGAGCTTGTCGGTCTGGCGCGACAGCTCGATCCGCTCGTTCTCGTCGAGCGTCGAGGCGGCCGTGCCGAGCACCTTGTCGAGGCCGGGCAGGTCGATGCGCGACAGGTTGAGGCCGGAGAAGCCGTTGTCCTCGGTGGGCATCGCGCCCGAGGAGAAGGAGGCGTCGAGCGCGGGTTGCGGGAAGGTGTCGACGAGGGTCCACAGGCCCATCTGGAAGTCGCCCTTGGGCAGCTTGGCCGCGAACAGGTCGGTGGCCGAGGTGTTGTCGACGGTGACCTCGAAGCCGGCGACGCGCAGTTGCTCCTGGAGGATCTGCTCGGTCAGCTCCCGCCGCTTGTTGCCGGTCATCGTGCTGACGGTGAAGCTCGCCCTGGTGCCCGCCTTCGCCCAGATGCCGTCGGCTCCCTTGGCCCAGCCGTCAGCCTGCATCAGGGAGTCGACCTTGGCCAGGTCGGGGGTGTACTGCTCGAAGTCGGTGCCGCCGTACCTGCCGACGAGCGGGGTGTGCGCGCTCTGCGCCGGCTGCGTGACACCGAGCGCGCCGTACAGGCGGGTGACGATGGCCTTGCGGTCCAGCCCGTGTGACACGGCCTTGCGGAACGTCGCGGAGTCGAAGGGCGGCTTGGCGTTGTTGAACCAGACGGCCTCGAGGTTGCCGGACTCGGGGTCGACGATCGAGCTCGCGTTGGGCAGCCCGCTCATGATCTGGTCGATGGAGTCGAGCTGCGGCGTGGGGTAAAGCGCGTCGAGCTGGCCGGTCTTGAACGCCTGGAACGCCGCCGCGGTGTCGGCCGTGAACTGGAAGGTGACCTTGTCCAGTTTGGGCTTGTCCCCCCAGTAGCTCGGGTTCGGCACCAGGACGACCGAGACCCCCTTCGTCCAGGATTCGATCTTCCAGGGGCCGCCGCTCCAGGTGTAGCCGTCCTTCATCAGTGCGCTGCGGTCCTTGCCGTCGAGCAGGTGGCCGGGCAGCACGCCGCCGCCGTCGCTGAACAGGCCCTTCCAGTTGGCGTAGGGCGCGTCGAAGGTGACGACGGCGGTCTTCTCGTCGGGCGTGTCGATCTTGGTGATGTGGCTGTATCCGGTCCTGTTCAGCACGTCCTTGCCGTCACGGATGGCCAGGGCCGTGTAGCGGAAGTCGGCCGAGGTGATCGGCTTGCCGTCCGACCAGACCGCGGCGGGGTTGATCCGGTAGGTGACCTTCTGCGGCGGGCCCGCGGCGACCTCGGGCTCCGACGCCATCAGGTTGGTGGCCACCGGCGCCCATGTGCCGCTGACCTTCTTGGGCTCGAACACGCGGGGAATGGTCGGGATGTCCATGATGTACGTGCCCCAGATCGAGGCGGCGCAGCTGGCGATCCAGTCGGCGCAGTCGGGCTCCTGCTCCGCGCCGATCACGATGCTCCCGCCCTGGCGCACCGGAGCGGCCGTGCTCGGGGCCGCACTCGACGTCCGGCCGGCACCCCCGCTCGTGCACGCGGCCGCGAGGAGTGCGAGGGCAGTGAGCCCGATGACCCCGAGTCTGATCCGTGTGCTCATGCTCTGGCCTTTCTGAAGGTGATGAGGGGAGGGTAGGCGCAAGTCAGAGCGCAGGCAAGGGTCTTAGACATGTTTCTAGTCAGTCGCATTGACTATGCTGTGGTCCGGCAGGCCGATCAGCGGGTGCGAAAATGCCAGCACCAGCGGTGGCACAGTGGTCGACTACGGGAGGCTTTTGGTGGCAACTGCACGCCAGCCCAAGGAGAAGCGGGCAAAAGGCGAGAGCCGGCCGCGCCGTGCTCGCGACAGCCTCAACAGGGAGACGATCCTCGCGGCGGCAGAGAAGATCGCCCTGCGCGACGGCCTCGATGCGCTGACGTTCCAGGAGATCGGCGACGAGCTCCAGGCGCACCCGACTTCGATCTATCGCCACTTCAAGGACAAGGACGAACTGCTGCTCGAGCTGGTGGACGGGCTCAGGGCCCGCTCGTACGGCGGCAGCGTCACGCCGACCGACGACTGGCGCGCCGACCTGCGCACCATCTCCCAGCGAGTGCGCGAGCACTACCTGCGCTACGCGCCGTTCGCGCAGCAGATGGTCATGCGCACCACGCGCCGGCCCGTGGAGTTCTCCAACGTCGAGTTCACCCTCGACGCCGTCAGGCGGGCTGGAGTCGACGACAACGAGGTGGCGGCCGTGCAGCGCGCGTTAGGCAACTTCGTGCGCGCCGTGGCGAGCCTGGAGGCGGCCTTCCACACGCTCGACCCCGACGTGCGGCGCAGGGACGAGCTCGCGTGGCAGGTCGAGTACCGCCAGCTCGACCCCGAGAAGTACCCGACGATCGCCCATTTCGCCGACCACCTGCCCAGCCTCGGCGACCCCATCGCCTTCGACCTCGGCATGGAGATGATGCTCGACGCGATCGAGGCGCGCGCGGCGCGTTCACGGGCGCGCCAGGGCGTCGATCAGACCGGCGACGAGCCGGGCCCGCTCGGCGAGTGAGGCCAGCTCGACCCACTCGTGCTCGGCGTGAGCGCCGTCGCCCAGCGGGCCGAGCCCGTCGAGCGTGGGGACGCCGAGCGCGCCGGTGAAGTTGGCGTCCGAGGCACCCCCGACCGCCACCTCGTCGAGGTCGGGCAGCCCGAGCTCGGCGGCCAGCTTGCGGGCCGTGGCGTAGAGCCCACGCGAACTCGCCGGCTCCAGCGGCGGGCGGTTGATCGTGCCGTCCACCCTGACGGTCGCGCCGGCAATGCTGGGGGCCAGCGCGTGCATCCGCTCGTCGACCCGCTCCAGCTCGGCCAGTTCCCAGGCGCGCACGTCCACGCGCAGATGGGCGTGCGCGGGCACGGTGTTCGTGGTGGTCCCCGCGCGGGCGACCGTGGGCGTGACGGTGGTCCCCCGTCCGGGGTCGGCCAGCCGCGACAAGGCCCCAACCTGCTCCGCGAGTTCGAGCAGCGCGTTCACCCCGCGCTCCGGCTCGAGCCCGGCGTGCGCCGCCCGGCCGGTGATGTCGACGCTGTAGAACGAGCCGCCCTTGCGCGCGGTCTTGACCGCGCCCTCCTGGCTGGGCTCCAGCACCAGGACGGCGTCCGCGCCGGCCGCCACCTCCTCGATCAGCGCCCGCGAGGTCGGCGAGCCGACCTCCTCGTCCCCGGTGACCAGCACGCTCACGCCCGCCGGATCACGGCACTCGGCCAGCGCGGCGAACGCCGCGACCAGCCCCGCCTTCATGTCGAACACGCCGGGGCCGAACGCGCGGCCGTCCTCGACGCGGAACGGGCGGTGGGCGGTCGTCCCCAGCGGCCACACCGTGTCGACGTGACCCAGCAGCAGCACGCCGCCCTCGCCGGGCGCCCGCCAGAGCAGATGCGGCGTGCCGCCGTCGCCGACGACCTCCGCCCGCCTGCCGAGGACCGGCTCCCCCCAGGCCCGCATCAGGGCGTGACACTGCTCGAGACCCTCGGCGTGTCCCGAGGGCGACTCAACGGAGACCAGGGCGGCGAGGCGCTCGCGCAACAGGGCGTGATCCATGGCCAGCAATGTAGTCAGGCTCATTGACTATAGCAAGGGCTATCAATCTGACATGCGGCCGGGATCCGCCCCGCGCCAGGGCCGCACGCCTTCTCGCTCGCGCGGCGCCACGGTGTGGCGCTCAGTCCGGCCGGTCGGGTTCGCCTGACGCACCCGCCGGCGGCCTCCGGGGGAGCGTGGGCGCGTCCCCGCGGAGTTCGGTCATGAGGGGTTCGAGGTGGGGAGGAGGGCGGTGCAGATTTCCCGCAGGTGGTGGAGTTGGTCGGGGGTCAGGCGGTCGAAGAGGGCCTGGCGTACGGCCTCGACGTGGCCGGGGGCGGCGGCGGTGAGGACCGCGAGTCCCGCGTCGGTGAGGATCGCCCAGCTCACCCGCTTGTCGGCGGCGCACGGCTCGCGCCGCGCCCAGCCGCGCTCCTCCAGCCGCTTCATCGCGTGCGACAGGCGGCTCTGCGAGGAGTTGAGCTCCGTCGCCAGCTCGCTCATCCGCATCATCCGGCCGGGCGCCTCGGAGAGTTTCACCAGCATGGCGTAGTAGGCGTGCGGCATGCCGGAGTCGCGCTGCAGCTGCCGGTCCAGCTCCTCCTGGACGAGCTGCGAGGCGGCCATGAACGCACGCCAGGTGCGCTGCTCGTCATCGTCCAGCCATCGCGTCACGACGCAAGCTTACTTGAACTCTCAACAAAGCGGGAGTAATCTACTTGAGAGTTCAAGTTTTTGGGAGGAACCATGCCGGTCCAGCGGCTCAACCACGCCGTTCTCTTCGTGCGCGATGTCGAGCGCAGCGTCGCCTTCTACCAGGAGGCGCTCGGCTTCAAGGTGGTCATGGGCATGCCGGGCGCCGCCTTCCTGCAGGCCTCGGGGTCCAGCAACGACCACGACCTCGGCCTCTTCGAGCTCGGCGCGCAGGCGGGCCCCTCGGGAGCCGGGCGCTCGACCGTCGGCCTCTACCACCTGGCCTGGGAGGTCGACACACTGCGGGAGCTGGAGCGGATCGCCGTCAAGCTCAGCGAGCTCAACGCCCTCGTCGGCGCCTCCGACCACTCCACCACCAAGGCCCTGTACGCCAAGGACCCCGACGGGCTGGAGTTCGAGGTCTCCTGGCTGGTCCCCGCCGACCTGCTCACCTCAGAGACGCTGAGCGGGCGTAGCAGCATCAAGCCTCTCGACATCGCCAGGGAGAAGGAGCGCTACGGCGCCGACACCCGCGGCGGCCTCGGCGTCTCGATCCCCGTCTGATCATCTCGCGTGGCCGGGACATCCATCCGGGTAACGACCGGCCCGCGTGGGGGGAGAGGGGGGTGATCCGGCGGAGGCCTCCCCAGCCCTCCGCCGGATCACGGACTCCCCGGACCTGCCCACCCGGTTCGGGGATACTCCCTTTCTTACGGTTTTCAACCGTCCATAATTTCCTCGCGGGGGTCAGAGCCTGCCGAACCAGTCGCGTACGGCGTCGATCCCGCCGGTCCCGAGGGCGACCATCAGCGCGCACCGGGCCTTCGAGGGCGCCAGGCTGCGGGCTCCGATCGCCCCGACGCGGGCGGCGAGCCCGGTACCGAGGCGCATCTCGTCAAGCGGGACCGCACCGGTACGGCACCTCGACGCGACGACCACGGGGATCCCCCACTCCGTCAGCTCGGCGATCGTCGTGAAGAGCCCGACCGGCACGTTGCCCAGGCCGGTCCCCTCCAGCACGACGCCCTGCGCCCCGGCGTCCACCACGGCGGTGAGCAGCACGGGGTCGATCCCCGGATAGGTCTTGATCAGCGCGACGTCCGACGCCGGGTCCCCACCGAAGGCGGGCGGCCGGCGCGGTGCGGCGGACAGCGTCTCGACCCGGCCGCCGGTCACCCGGCCCAGCGCGGGGAAAGGCGCCGACGAGAACCCCGCGACGCTGGTGGCGTCGACCTTGGTGACCCAGCGGGCCGCGTGGATCTCGTCGTTCACGCACACGACGGCCCCGGCGCCCCGCAGCGCGTCGCCGGCCGCGGCCGCGAGCGAGGAGGCGAGGTTGCGCGGGCCGTCGGGGGAGAGCTCGTCCAGGGAGCGGACGGCACCGGTCAGCACGATGGAGCCCTGTTCGGCCGCCCGGCCCGCGAGCAGATCCACCAGGTACGCGGTCTCCTCCAGCGCGTCGGTGCCGTGAGTGATCACGACACCGTCGAATCCGCGTTCCAGGATGGCCGAGCGCGCCCGGCGGGCCAGCTCCAGCATGGTCGAGGGGGACATGTCCCAGCTGGGCTCCGCCATCACGTCCTCGGCCACCACGTCCGCCGGGATCGCGCCGGACGGGAGGGCCTCCAGGAGCTCGGCCCCGGAGGCGACGCCCGGACGACCGGGGGCGTAGGAGTGGGCGATGGTGTCACCGGTCGCCAGCAGCAGCACACGCTTCAAGGACGGGATCCCTTCGACGGGCCATGTTCGGTCGCCTCTATTTATAACCCATAGGTACCCCTATTGGGGTTACATTCGGACGGCGCGGTGTCACCTGCCCCCAGAGCGAACGGCGCACCGGACGGGGAACGCGGGCGGGCTCCCGCGATGTCAGGAGGTCCGGGCGAGGAAGTCCCGGT
>NZ_JBEXUE010000379.1:0-9977 GCF_040614275.1 Streptosporangium sp. NPDC006013 | reverse complement strand
ACGCTGTAACCGCCGGACTCGCTGATCGCCTCGGTACAGCCGTCGAACAGCTCGCGGTGGTGTCGCACCGCGTATCGCGCGCCGTACTCGGGCCGCCAGGTGAGCGACCACGACTCGCGGAAGGTGCCCTTGCTCCGGCTCTCCTGGGGAGTGCCCCAGCCGACGCCGAGCAGGCGGAGCCTGTGCAGCAGCCTGCTGCGCTCCAGGTCGAGGGGTTTGCGCAGGTCGAGGTCGTACTCACGGTCGAGCGCCTCGGGCTTGAGCCTCACCCGCCGCTGCTCCTCGCGCAGGTGGCGCTGGAGGGGGACCATCGGGGTGCTGTCCGGCACCTGGCCGAGCCGCTCCCCCACGACCATGCGCCGCTGGATCAGCTCCACCGGCAGGTCGTCGCCCTCACACAGCACCGCCCTGACCGCCTCGGTGACCTCCGCCAGCCCGGCCAGGGGCCGTCCCCTGAGCACGGCCAGGCCTTCGGCGAGCCGGACCGCCTCGATGACGTGGGCGGAGGAGACCGGCAGGTCCTCCTCACGGAGCACCCCGGCCGCCCCGGTCAGCCACCGTTCGACGGGGCGGTCCGGGGAGGCGAACAGATGGTGGTACCAGCCGGGGGAGGTCACACCCGCGCCGTACCCGCTCCAGGAGGCCAGCCGCCCGTACGTCCACGGCACCCAGGTGATCTCGGCCCTGACCTTGGGCAGCCCTCTGAGCAGCGTGTCGTCGGCCTTCACGGTGGGCAGCCCGGCGCCCCAGGGCGCCCCCGCACCCGCCGTGCCCGCCAGCGCGGGGACGTGCCAGGCTCCGCAGACCACGGCGATCCGCTCGAAGCCGTCCCGGATCGCCCTGCGGATCGTGCGCCGCATGAAGGCCTCGCGCCGCGCCTCGTACTCGTCGGCGACGTGTCCCTCGCGGACCGCCTCCACGGCCTGGGCGATCATGTGGAACGGGGTGTCGCCGCGGTGCTCGACGGCGTCCTCCCACCACCGCTCCGGGTCGTCGTATCCGGCGGCGCGGGCGAGGGCCCCGATCGGATCGACCTGTACGGCGTCATCCGCCGTCTCACGATGGAAGCCGGGAACACCCGTGTCCGGCTCCTCTCCTGGCCGCGGCTCGGCGTCGCCGGTCGCGCCGGGGCGGGAGGCGAGGCTGTGCGCGGCCGGCAGGTCACAGAAGCGGACCGGGATGCCCGCCCCGACGGCGTGGCGGAGCGCCTGCCACTCGGGGGAGAACACCGCGAACGGCCAGAACGCGGCGGTGGACGGCTCGCCCGGCACGTGGGCGAGGAGCGCCACCGGTGGCTGCAGGTCGGGGTCACGGGCCAGCTCGACCAGCTCGTCCGCCTCGGGCGGGCCCTCGATGAGCACGATGTCCGGCCTGAGGCGGTCAAGCTCGTCGCACAGGGACCGCGCCGACCCGGGTCCGTGGTGCCGGATCCCCAGCACGGAAACGCTCATCGTTGCCTCCCGACCGGTGAGGAAGCCGTCTCACCGACCGCCGGCACCGGCGGCGTGATGCGATGGCGACCACGCGGGGTGGCCACGGGCGTGCCACCCGATACGGGACCGAGGCCAGGTGAGGAAGCCGTCTCACCGACCGGCGGCATGGCGCGATGGCGACCACGCGGCCTGACCACCGGTGTGCCACCCGATACGGGACCGGAGCCCGGGACGGAGATCGGGAGCGGCCCCCTCCCGGGGATCACCGCCTCAGCCCGCGTCACGGCAGGCCCGGTAGAAGTCGCGCCAGTCCTGGCGCTCGCGCACCACGGTCTCCAGGTACTCGCGCCAGACGACGCGGTCGGAGACCGGGTCCTGGATCACCGCGCCGGCGATGCCCGCGGCCACGTCGGAGGGGCGGAGCACCCCGTCGCCGAAGTGCGCGGCCAGCGCGATGCCGTTGGTGAGGACGGAGATGGCCTCGGCGGTGCTGAGCGTGCCGCTGGGGGACTTG
Organism: Streptosporangium sp. NPDC006013; assembly: GCF_040614275.1. Taxonomy (NCBI): domain Bacteria; kingdom Bacillati; phylum Actinomycetota; class Actinomycetes; order Streptosporangiales; family Streptosporangiaceae; genus Streptosporangium; species Streptosporangium sp. NPDC006013. Next base: position 8,030 of record NZ_JBEXUE010000379.1, on the reverse strand, counting down.
ACCTTGGTGCGGCCGTCCTCGGTGACGCCGGTGCGCAGCTCCCGGAAGACCGTGACGACGCGGCGGATCTCCTCCAGCCCGGTGAGGGTCTCGGGCAGCTCCAGGGAGCGGCCGAGCTGGCCGACCCTGCGGGAGACGATGTCCACCTCCTCCTCGGCGGTGGCGGGCACCGGCAGCACGACCGTGTTGAACCGGCGGCGCAGTGCGCTCGACAGGTCGTTGACGCCGCGGTCACGGTCGTTGGCGGTGGCGATGATGTTGAAACCGCGCTCGGCCTGCACCTCCCGGTTGAGCTCGGGAATCGGCAGCGTCTTCTCCGACAGCACGGTGATCAGCGCGTCCTGGACGTCGGAGGGCATCCGGGTCAGCTCCTCCACCCGGGCCAGCCGCCCCTCGGCCATCGCCCGCATCACCGGGCTCGGCGTGAGCGCCTCCATGGACGGCCCCTCGGCCAGCAGCCTGGCGTAGTTCCAGCCGTAGCGGATGGCCTCCTCCGCAGTGCCCGCCGTACCCTGCACGAGGAGTGTGGAGTCACCGCTGATCGCGGCGGCCAGGTGCTCCGAGAGCCAGGTCTTGGCGGTGCCGGGCACGCCGAGCAGCAGCAGCGCGCGGTCGGTGGCGAGTGTCGCCACGGCCACCTCGACGATGCGCCGCGGCCCGATGTACTTGGGGGTGATCTGGTCGCCGTCACCGAGGATGTAGGTGGTCACCGCCCAGGGCGACAGTTTCCAGCCCGGCGGGCGGACCCGGTCGTCGCCCTTGGCCAGGACCGCCAGTTCCTCGGCGTACTGGTCTTCGGCGTGGGCCCGCAGAACCGTTGTCACTGTGTGAGCTCCTTCAACATGTCGTCACGGAAACGCAGGAGGGCGGCGACCTCCTGGATGGACGGCTCCGCTGAGAGCCGCCCGGCCATGTCGTGCAGTGCCGGATCGACGCGCTCACCGGCGAGCTTGGTCAGCTCGCCGAGGTTCCACGGCTGGGTGCCGGACACATCGATGATCTTCTGGAGGACCGCCGTGGCCAGGGCCGGACCCCACGGGGCCGCGGCCCCGCCGAGAACCATGATCAGTTGGCCGTCCAGGCCGTGCCGCCGTACGAAGTCGGCCGCGACGATCTCCTGCCTGTCGCGGGGCAGCGCGGCCAGTAGGTCGGCGATCGGGTCCCAGGCGAAGAGCTCCAGCGCCCACTCCGGGTCGCCCTGGAGAACGGTGGCCCTGACCCAACCGGCCATGACCTCGCGGTTCCAGTCGACGATCTTCATGCGGACCAGCTCCCCGGGCGACCGGCCGAGCAGCCGGGGCCAGACGCCCAGCGGGGTGCGGGCCACGGCCTGCTGCAGCCACCAGCCCCGCTCGCCCGTCCCCCGGGGCGCCTTCGCCCGGATGCCGTCGCGCTCCATGGCGCTGTCGCAGGCCACCGGCGGGTCGACGTGGATCTCACCGCCGGCGACGGTGACATACCGGGCGACGCGCTCCGCCATGCGCAGGGCCAGGCGCGATCCGGGGAGCCGGGTGAGCAGGTCGGCCGCCTGGTGGCGGACCTCGCGGCGGCGGTCGTCGAGCGCGGACTCCAGGAACGGCTCGTCCTCAAGCGACAACCCCGTGGTGAGAGCCTCCAGGAACGCCGCCCTGTCGTCGGGGCTCTCCTTCTCCCAGGTGGCGGCGAGCAGTTCCCTGGCCCTCGCCGGATCGGCTGCCCGCAACTCGCCCAGATGGACGCGACGGTCACCCGAGGTGCCGAACTCCCAGACCTGCGAGGTCGGCCCAGAGTCGGTCGCGGGGCCGGTCGCGGGGCCGGTCACGGCCACTCCCGTGACCTCCTCAAGCAGGAAACCCCACGCCGGGTTCAGCCCCGCCAGCCAGCGCCCCCGGTTGCCCGCCAGGACGCCGAGATACGGCCGGATCGACCTGTCCCTGACCGCGTGGTCGAGAAGCTCGGGCAACAGGTGGGGCGAGAGGCGGTAGCCACGCCCGGCCGCGGTCTCCAGCCACTCGGTGAGCAGTCTCGGCTGCTCACCACCGAGAACGCGGGCAAGCCGGTCGCCCGCGGCGCGCGAGACCTCCGGCTGCTCCTCGGGCGCCGCGAGACTCGGCGGCTCGCCCGGGGCGACCGGCCGCCGCCCCGCGCGCATCCGCAGCGTGTGCACGGCCGCGCGGCCGAGCAGCTCGACCTCGCTCGCCCTCTCCCCCGGCAGCGGGCGCCGGTCGGTCCCGACGAGCGCGGTGGACACCAGTTCCTCCCAGTCGGCGGAGGCGTTCACAGGGCGATCACCCGGCCTTCCTCATCCCAGGTCGTGAGGGGGCGCAGGCCCCTCGGGGTCCATTCGGCGGCGACGGTCAGCGGATGGCCGCCCGAGGTGGCGACCAGCCGCCACGGGGTTCCCGTGGACGGGTGGAGCGGCAGCCCGCCGGAGGGCCCGGCCAGGAGCCGCGAACCACTCCCCGCGGGGGTCACCCCCTCCAGCACGAGCGGCCAGGAGTCGAGCCAGGGGTCGCCCGCCAGAGCCTCGGCCACCTCGTCCAGTGCCCGCTCGATGCTCTGGCCGGGCGGCGGGCCGGCCGGGGCGGCGTCGTGCCGGGCGGCGACCACCGCGCGCAGCGGAGTCGAGCCGGGGTAGAACGCCAGGTCGGCGTCCATGGTCGTGCCGGTGACGAGCGAGGCGTCGAGAGCCTGTCCGACCGGTGCGAACGAGAGCACCAGTGCCGCCCTGCCCGTCTTGCGCCCGCGCAGCCAGACCCGGCGCGCGATCAGCCGGTCGTGCTCCTCGTCGCGCCGTCCCAGCACGTCCCACAGGTCGCGGACGACCTCCCCCGCGAGCACCTCCTCCTTCGTCACCGAGAAACCGACCCGGTCACGCACCCTTTCCAGGAGCCCCGTGGGCGCGACCTCCGGCACACCCCCGGGGCCGTCACCGGTCCCGTCACCGGTTACGTCACCGGTTACGTCGCCGGTCCCTTCGCCGGCCGGAGCCGCGAGGTTGCGGTGGGCCACGCAGAGCAGGTGCAGCAGCGCGTACTCGCTGAGCAGGCGGGCGGGCCAGTCATCGCCGTCCAGCACGGCGGGCAGGCGCGACAGCGAGCCCGCGACGGCGGGCGCCTGGGCGTCGATCAGGCGCTTGACCAGGTCGTCCCACTGGTCGTGGCGCCGTGACCCGGCGAGGCCCTGCCTGACCTGGTCGGCGAGCCAGCGTTCCAGATCCGACAGACCGGCGCTCACGCGCTGTTCGCGCAGCGCGGCCCGGCGGCCGTCGGCGGGAGCCGCCTCGGCAGACCTGGCGGCGCGGGTCGCCCCGGCCTCCACCGCCCTGGCCGCGCGGTCGCGCCGCCCGTCGAGCCACTCACCCACCCAGTCGGCGACCTCCTCCGCGACGGGGACACCGTCGGCCGACCACAGGAGCAGCAGGCCGAGAGCGTGCTTGCACGGGAACTTCCTGCTGGGGCAGGTGCATCGGTAGGCGGGCTCGGACAGGTCGACGCAGGCCCGGTAGGGCTTGGAGCCGCTGCCCGCGCACTCGCCCCACACCGCGTCGGCGGTGACTCCGGTCCCCGACCACTTTCTGGGGGAGGAAATTGTCCCGGCCGCTTTCTGGGACGAGGCGTCGGGCGCGAGCGCCAGCACCTGATCCCGGTTCCACCGTTCGATCACGGACCGAACCTAGCCAACCCCTCCGACAAATCCGGACCACTCACCCCGCAGGACGATCTCCGTCACCCCGGTGACTCCCGCACCGATCGGCAGCCCTCGTCGCGCCCGGTACGCGCGCCCCCTCGCGCGCCCGCCCCGCCGACCGTCCAGACGGCTTCCGCCGCGGGGGACGCCCGCACCGTCCGGCACCCACACGTCGGCGATACGTCGGCGCGTACACGAACCTCATACGGTCCGTCCGAGGAGCCGGGTCCCTAGAATCGGTGCGATGACGACCTCTTCCCGTCCTCCGCTCGCCGAGACCCTGGACCTGCTGCCGCACCCCGAGGGCGGCTGGTTCCGCGAGACCTGGAGAACCTCCGTCGACCTCACCCCGCCCGGGTACACCGGAGCGCGGGCCACCGCGACGGGGATCTACTTCCTGCTGGGGCCCGGCGAGGAGTCGCGCCCGCACGTGGTCGCCTCCGACGAGGTGTGGCTCTGGCACCGGGGCGGCCCGCTGACACTGGTCCTCGGCGGCCACGAGGGCCAGCCCACCCACTCCGTGACCCTGGGTCCGCTGGTGGAGGAGGGCCAGGTCCCGCAGGCGGTGGTGCCCGGCGGCACCTGGCAGGCCGCCCGCCCCGCCGGGGACGAGGCCGTGCTGGTGAGCTGTGTCGTGTCCCCGGGTTTCGACTTCGCCGACTTCCGGCTGATGTGACGGCCTCGTCCTTCGCGGGGAGAATGCGGTCACAGGTCCATACCGGGAGGTCGAAGGTGACCAGCGAGATCGTCTCCGTCATCGGCGGAAAAGAAGCGTCCAACGGCACCGCCTACGAGTCGGTCAACCCGGCTCGCCTGAACGAGGTGGTCGCGCGGGTCCGGCTGGCGGACGCGAGCACGTTCTCCTCCGCGTGCCGCACGGCCACCGCGGCCCAGCGGGAGTGGTCTCGGGTTCCCGCGCCCGTCCGGGGGCGGGTGATCGCCTCGATCGGGCGGCTGGTGGAGGCCAACGCCGAGGAACTGGCCCGCCTGGTCACCCGCGAGATCGGCAAGCCGTACGCCGAGGCGCTGGGCGAGGTACGCGAGATCGTCGACACCTGTGACTTCTTCCTCGGCGAGGGCAGGCGGCTGTACGGGCAGACGGTTCCCTCGGAGATGCCGGACAAGAACCTGTTCACCTTCCGGGTCCCCGTGGGAGTGGCCGCGGTGATCACGGCGGGAAACTTCCCGGTCGCGGTGCCGTCGTGGTACCTGGTCCCGGCGCTGCTGTGCGGCAACGCGGTGGTGTGGAAGCCCGCCGAGTACGCGGCGGCCTCCGCGCACGCGCTCTATCGGCTGTTCACGGCGGCCGGGCTGCCCGACGGCGTGCTGAACCTGGTCCTCGCCGACGGCGCCACGACGTTCGAGGGCCTGGAGTCGGCGCTGGCCGAGGGCACGGTGCACAAGGTCGGGTTCACCGGATCCACCGCGGTGGGCCGCGCCGTCGGCGAGCTGTGCGGGCGCCACCTGCAGTCCCCCTGCCTGGAACTGGGTGGCAAGAACCCGATGGTGGTCATGCCGGACGCCGACCTGGACCTGGCCGTGGAGGGCGCGCTGTTCGCGGGCTTCGGCACCGCCGGGCAGCGTTGCACGTCACTCGGCACGGTGATCGTGCACGAGAGCGTCCACGAGGAGTTCCTCCGCCGGTACGCGCGCGCCGTGGCGGAGGCGGCGATCGGCGACCCCGCCGGGGACGTGCTCTGCGGCCCGCTGCTCGAGGAGAGGTTCGCCTCGCGCTACGAGGAGTACCTGGGCTGGATCCAGCCGCACCACACCGTCGTCTCCGGTCCCACCGGCCGCATCACCCCGGACAACCCACGCGCCGGCTTCACCGGGGAGGGCGGCCTCTACTACCACCCGGTGGTCGTGGACGGCGTCCGCCCCGGCGACCGGCTCTTCCTTGAGGAGACCTTCGGCCCCATCGTCGGCGTGACCGCCTTCAGCACGCTGGAGGAGGCCGTCGAGTTGGCCAACCTTCCCGGCTACGGGCTCTCCTCCTCCATCTACACCACCGACCCGAAGTCGGCGTTCCACTTCCGTGCCGGCATCGGCGCGGGCATGGTGAGCGTCAACAACTCCACCTCCGGCGCGGAGGCTCACCTGCCCTTCGGCGGCAACGGCAGATCTGGCAACGGCAGCCGCCAGTCGGGGGTGTGGGTTCTCGACCAGTTCACCCGCTGGCAGGCGATGAACTGGGACTACTCGGGCAGGCTGCAGAAGGCCCAGATGGACGTCGCCGAGATCGTCCCCGACCTGGACTTCCGCCTCTGACGCCCGGTGACGCTTGGCGACGCTTGGTGACCGCCGGCCCCCGCCCCGTGGCGGGGTCCAGTGGTCCGTGGCGGCGGGTTCAGTGGTGGGGAATCACGTGTTCGAAGAGCTCGAAGCTGGTGAAGAGCAGGAACGCGGCCACGATGAGGGAGTACAGCAGGGCCGGCTGCGGCACGCGGCGACGCGGCCGGGGCTCGGCGGGCGAGACACCGGCTCCCAGCGCGGGGACCGGGGTCGGACCGGGGCCTGGGGCCGGGGCGGGACCGGGGGTGAAAGCGGCGACGGGGACCGGGGTGCCGTTCTGGGGGTGCGCACCCACCGGGAAGACGCGGACACCGTCACAGCCGCAGGCGGGGCAGCTCAGTCCCGACCAGGGCGGCTGGACCATGACGCCCGACCTCAGCCAGAGCACGACGTCGTGTCCGTGCCCGTCGGTCAGGTGACGGACGAGGTACTCCTCCTGCCAGAGGTGCCCGCAGCGCGTGCACCCCAGTGGCCAGGTCTCGTGAGCGCTGAACTCCTCGTGCACGAGGACCACCCCCATTGTGTCAGCGAACATCCCATCTGAGTGTGGGCGCCCCCCCTCGTTACAGCAAGCGATGAAAAGGTGCGAAATCTGTTACGACCACACAATGAGACCATATAATGAGACGATTCTTCTTGAAATATGAGATTCCTGTTACGGTCAGGGCCGACGGACAGAAGGAGAGGTCTCCCATGACAGGCAAGGACGCCGTCTACACGCACGGACACCACGAGTCGGTGCTCAGGTCCCACCGGTGGCGTACCGCGGAGAACTCGGCGGCCCACCTCCTGCCGTACCTGAGAGCGGGCATGACGCTGCTGGACGTGGGCTGCGGGCCCGGCACCATCACCGCCGACCTGGCGGAGCGTGTCGCGCCCGGCACGGTCACCGCGGCCGAGATCAGCGAGGAGGCGCTCGGCCTGGCCCGCGCGGAGGTGGAGCGGCGCGGGCAATCCGGCGTCGAGTTCTCCGTGGCGGACGTGCACGAGTTGTGCTTTCCCGACGACACCTTCGACGTCGTCCACGCCCACCAGGTGCTCCAGCACGTCGGCGATCCCGTGCTGGCGCTGCGCGAGATGCGGCGGGTCTGCAGGCCGGGCGGGATCGTCGCGGTACGCGACAGTGACTACACCGCGTTCACCTGGTTTCCCGAGATGCCCGAACTGGACGAGTGGCTGGACCTCTACCTGAGATTGGCCAGGGCCAACGGCGGCGAGCCCGACGCGGGGCGGCGACTGCTTTCCTGGGCGCACGCGGCGGGGTTCACCGACGTCTCGGCCACCTCCTCGACCTGGTGCTTCGCCACACCCGAGGACCGCGCCTGGTGGGGCGGCATGTGGGCCGAGCGGATCCTGAAGTCCGACATGGCCCGCCAGGCCCTCGCCTCGGGCAGCACCGAGGAGGACCTGCGCCGCCTCTCGGAGGGCTGGCGCGCCTGGGCAGGGGAGCGGGACGGCTGGCTGTCGCTGCTCCACGGCGAGCTGATCTGCCGCGTCTGACCGGCACCGAGCCCACCGGTGAAGGGCTCGGGGCGCCCTCGGCGAAGGCGCCCCGGCGGAGGGTCAGGGTTGCTGGGTGATCTTGACGTTGTCGATGCCGGCCTCCACCAGCGAGGCACCCGAGGCGTCGGCGGCCTCGATCAGGATGCGGACCGTCTGGCCCGCGAAGGCGGAGAGGTTGGCCGTGGCGACCGCCCAGGCGCCGTTGCGGTTGGCGGCCGCGCCGAGCTGCTGGAACACCTGGGTGGTGGTGGAGCCGACGACCTTCACCCGCAGGAAGTCGGCGGTGGAGGAGTTGGAACCGTGCGCCAGATACCACGACAGCGACAGGTTCAGCGTCCCGGTCGACGGCAGGGTGATGGCCGGTGACTGGATGCTGGTGACTCCTCCGTCGATGTCGTAGTCGCCCGCCGCGGTGCCCGCGAGCCTGCCGGTGACCAGGTCGTTGGTGCCGCTGACCGTGGTACCGAGCTGCTTGGCGCCGCTGGAGGTGGTGGCCTGCGGGACGCCGCGCTCCCACTGGCCCGAGGTGGCGGTGTCGGTGCCCGAGGGGTTGGTCGTCCAGCCGG
>NZ_JBEXUE010000378.1:0-10028 GCF_040614275.1 Streptosporangium sp. NPDC006013 | reverse complement strand
CATCAGGGCGATCCAGTTGCCGATGCGCATCGTGGTCGACAAGTGCTCCAGCTTTTCCCTGACCGTGCTGGGGCTGCCCGCGATGATGATGCCGATCGAGCTTCCGCTGCCGTACCGGGGATGGGATGGCCCGGAAGCCGTCCGCGAGGCTTCCGCGGCCGACCCGCCTCTGCCCGGTGGCGGCGGAGCGAGGTACCGTCGTCTTATCGGATCCCGGTCAGGAGGGGAGCCGCCATGCCAGACGATTCCGATCACGTGCTCGATTCCATCGACGGGGCCGTCGACGAATGGCTCGCCATGAGTGACGACTCGATGCGCTGGACGCCGCCGGAGAAGGCTCACTCCAAGTCCCAGCTGGGCCTGCCGGTGCCGCCGCTGCCGCAGGTGCTGGAAGATCTTCTTCAGGAGGTCGGCAGCCGCCTTGGCCCGCCCGCCCAGGCGGTGGTCGACGCGTTCCGCCCGCTGGGGGAGGGGGTGGTCGAGGCCGTCTCCACATTCCTCGACAGGCCGCCGGTGAGGTACCTCCTCGATCCGTCCGGCACACCGGACGATCCGGAGACGCTCGGAGACCGAGCCTTTCCCGACACCTTCGGTCCGTCACCCGAGGAGCCACCCGAGATTCGGTGAGGTCCCCTGGCCTTCGTCGAGGGAACCTCGCCGGGTGTCCCCGTGCTCCCCGCCGGTGACCGGCGATGCCCGGCCCCGCGGGACGGGGTGGGACCTCCTGGTCGTAGGAGAGTGAGTTCACGGTTCCGTTTCCCTCAGGAGCGGCCCATGAAGTGCGGAACTGCTTTTTTCGGGCAAAGGACAAAAATCCCGGTGAGTCGGTGTACTTCAGGAGTGATGAAATGGCGGGTCTGGCGGGGCCGATCGCGGTCGGTGTCGAAGAGGAGTTCCACGTCGTCGACGTCGACACCCGGCACCTCGTCCCACGGGCAGGTGTTCTGCTGGAGCAGTTACCGGCGGAGCGGTTCACCCACGAGCTGCAGCGTTCGGTGGTGGAGGCCAACAGCAGGCCCTTCATGCATCTGGAGGACCTCGGGCACGACCTGACCGCGCTGCGCCGCACGGTGATCCAGGCGGCGGACGGTCTCGGGCTCGGGATCGTGGCGGCGGGGAGCGTGCCGCTGGTGGACCTGGCGGCACTGAAGATCTCCCCGGCCCCCCGCTACGAGCAGATGCTCGCCGACTATCAGCTGCTCACCCGCGAGCAGCTGATCTGCGGCACACAGTTCCACGCCGACGTCGAGGATCGCGACCTGGCGGTGGCCGTCGCCCACCGCCTGGCCCCCTGGCTGCCCCCGCTGCTCGCCCTGAGCTCCAGCTCGCCGTACTGGCTGGGCGCCGATACCGGATACGCCAGTTACCGCCCGCTGCTCTGGCAGCGCTGGCCCACCGCGGGGCCCGTGGCCAGGTTCGAGTCGGCCGCCGAGTACGACCAGGTGGTGCGGGAGCTCGTGAGCTCCGGTGTGATCACCGACCCCGGCATGATCTATTTCGACATCCGGCCCTCGGCCCACCTGCCCACCATCGAGCTGAGGGTGTGCGACGCCTGCCCCAGGGTGGGCGACATCGTGCTGATCGCCGGCCTGTTCCGGGCGCTGGTGGCCAGGGAGCTGGACGCGGTGCAGCACGGCCCCGAGCGCTCGGTCCGGCTGGAGATGGTCCGCGCCGCGACGTGGCGGGCGGCGCGCTCAGGGCTGGAGGGCGAGCTCGTCGACCCGGTCGAGGGCACCCCGGGCCCGGCCGCCGAGGTGATCTGGAGGATGGTGGACGGCCTGCGGTCACAGCTGGAGGAGTCCGGCGACATCGAGCTCGTCACGTCCCTGGTCCGGGAGTCGCTGGCGCGGGGAAGCTCCTCGGCCCGCCAGCGCGAGGCGTTCGCCCGCGACGGCCGGCTGGCCGACGTGGTCGACCTCGTCATCGCCGAGACGCGGTCCGAGGAGTGGGAGACCGCCTTCGGCGGGCCGACGCCGAGGATGCACACCAGCCTCCTCGACGGCTACGACGCCCCCGGCGACGAGGCGATCATCGAGGGCACGGTACGCGAGTCCTACCAGCCGGTGCTGCGGGTCCTGGACCGGCTGGGCGCCCGCGGCCTGCGTGGCAGGGCGAGACTCCTCGACGGCTACCAGCGTCGCAACGGCATGACCTTCCACGTGGCGGGCGGGAGCGAGAGCCGGGTCTTCCCGTTCGACCTGGTTCCGAGGCCGGTCCCGGCCGGTGAGTGGGCCGAGATCCGGCGGGCACTGCCGCAGCGGGTGCGGGCGCTGGAGGCGTTCCTGCGCGACGTGTACGGCGAGCGCGAGATCATCGGGGACGGCGTGCTTCCCGCCTGGGTGGTCGACGAGTCCCCCGGCTACCGCGAGCACGGGCAAAGGGTGCCGCCCGGTACCGTGCGCTGCGTCGTGGCCGGGCTGGACCTGGTCCGCGACCATGTCGGCCGCTGGGCGGTGCTCGAGGACAACCTGCGGGTGCCCTCCGGCCTCGGGTACGCGGTGACCAACAGGCACCTGATGACCGAGTTGCTGCCGGAACTCGCCCCCGGCGAGGGGATCGCCGATCCGCGGCAGAGCCTGCGGGCGCTGCGGGAGGCACTGCTCGCGGCGGGCATGGTCGACTCGCCGGCCATCGCCGTGGTCTCGGCGGGGCCGGACGACTCCGCCTACTACGAGCACCAGATGCTCGCCGAGGAGATGGGGGCGATCCTGGTGGTCCCGGCCGACCTGGAGATCAGGAACGGTCATCTGGAGGCCGCGGGGCGCAGGATCGACGTGCTCTACCGCCGGGTCGACGAGAACGAGCTGCTCGAAGGCCCTCTGGGGCCGGAGATCATGGACGCCGTCGAACGCTCCGCGCTCGTCCTGGCCAACGCGCCGGGCAATGGCGTCGCCGACGACAAGTGCCTGTACCGGTACGTGCCCCGCCTCATCGAGTACTACCTGGGTGAGGAGCCGCTCATCGACAACATCACCACCTACCTGTGCCGCGACGCCGTGGACCGCGAGCAGGTGCTCGACCGGCTGGCCGAGCTGGTCGTCAAGCCGGTGGACGGATTCGGCGGCCAGGGCGTGGTCGTCGGTCCCGAGGCGTCCGCCGAGGAGCTCGGCAGGGTCAGGGAGAAGATCCTCGCCGCGCCCCAGGGATGGGTCGCCCAGGAGACGGTCCAGCTGTCGACGCATCCGACCTTCGACGGGGAGCGGCTGAGCCCGCGCGTGGTCGACCTGCGGGCCTTTGTCTGCCTCGGGGAGACGGCGACGGTCCCGCCGGCGGTGCTGACCCGCGTCGCACCGGCCGGCAGCCTGATCGTCAACTCCTCCCAGGGCGGCGGTTCCAAGGACACCTGGCTGCCGGGAGGGGCCGCCGATGTGTGATCTCAGGACTGAATCCGCCCGGCTTCGGGGTGGGCAGGTCATCGGGGGGTGCCGATGTGCGGTCTGAGCGGTGAGATCCGGTTCGACGGCCGTCCCGCGGACGTCGCCGCGGTGGCCCGGATGAGCGAGGTGATGAGCGACCGGGGTCCCGACGGGTCGGGCCTGTGGTCGCTGGGACCCGTCGCGCTCGGCCACCGGCGCCTGAAGATCATCGACCTGTCGGACCGGGGCGCCCAGCCGATGCCGGACAGCGACCTCGGCCTGACCGCGGTCTTCAACGGGTGCCTGTACAACTACCGTGAGCTGCGCGAGGAGCTGGAAGGCCAGGGGTACCGCTTCTTCTCCACCTCCGACACCGAGGTGCTGGTGAAGGCCTTCCACCGCTGGGGGATCGACTGCGTCGACCACTTCAAGGGCATGTTCGCCTTCGCGGTCGCCGAGCGGGACACCGGCCGGCTGACCCTCGGCCGCGACCGCCTCGGTATAAAACCCCTGTACCTCTCCCAGGACACCGATCGCCTCCGTTTCGCCTCCTCGCTGCCCGCGCTGCTCGCCGGAACAGGAGTGGACACCGGCATCGACCGGGTGGCGCTGCACCACTACATGACCTTCCACTCGGTGGTGCCGGTCGAGCGCACCATCCTGACCGGTGTGCGGAAACTCCCCCCGGCCACCGTGCGCACCGTCGAGCCCGACGGCACCGTCACCGACCGCCGCTACTGGCAGCCGTCCTACACCCGCTCGGCCCTGCCCGATTGCGCCGGGCTGTCCTCCTCCGAGTGGTGCGAGGCGGTGCTCGACCAGCTGCGCGTGGCGGTGCGCAGGCGCATGGTCGCGGACGTGCCGGTGGGTGTGCTGCTCTCCGGGGGCCTGGACTCCAGCCTGATCGTCGCGCTGCTGGCCGGGGAGGGACAGGCGGGCCTGTCGACCTTCAGTATCGGGTTCTCCGCGGCGGGCGGGGAGCGGGGCGACGAGTTCGCCTACTCCGACCTGGTCGCCGGTGAGTTCGGCACCGATCACCACCGCATCCCCATCGACGACACCCGCCTGCTGCCCGCCCTGGAGCACGCGGTGCGGGCGATGAGCGAGCCGATGGTCAGCCACGACTGCGTCGCCTTTCACCTGCTGTCGCAGGAGGTCTCCAGGCACGTCAAGGTGGTCCAGTCCGGCCAGGGCGCCGACGAGGTGTTCGCCGGCTACAGCTGGTACCCGCCGCTGGCCGGCGTGTCGCGCGAGGACGCGGCCGTCACGTACGCCGAGGAGTTCTTCGACCGCTCGCACGGGACGCTGGCCGGGATCCTGTCGCCCGAGTACATGCTGGAGCGGGACGTCAGCGGCGAGTTCGTCCGGCGCCACCTCGCGGCGCCCGGCGCCGACACCGCGCTCGACGCGGTGCTGCGCCTGGACACGGAGGTCATGCTCGTCGACGACCCGGTCAAGCGGGTGGACAACATGACCATGGCCTTCGGGCTGGAGGCCAGGACCCCGTTCCTCGACCACGAGCTGGTCGAGCTGGCGGCGGCCTGCCCTCCCGAGCTCAAGCTCGCCTCCGGCGGCAAGGGCGTCCTGAAGGACGCCGCGCGCAGGCTGCTGCCCGCCGAGATCATCGACCGGCCCAAGGGCTACTTCCCGGTCCCCGCCATCAGGCACATCCACGGCCCGTTCCTGGAACTCGTCAGGGACGCGCTGACCGGGCAGGCCGCGCGGTCACGCGGCCTGTTCGACCAGCCGTACGTCGACAAGCTGCTCGCGGCACCGGACGAGCATCGCACCACCCTGGGAGCGAACGCACTGTGGCAGCTCGGACTCCTGGAGCTGTGGTTGCAGGCACAGGGCGTCTGATGGCCGACATGCCCGGAGCCAGTGCCCGCCCCTCGGCGGGCACTGGCCTGACCGCCTGGAGCTGCCGGGCGCCCGCGCTGGCACCCGACCTGAGCGCCGTCGCGTTCATCGCCGACAGGGACGGCTCTCCGCGCGTCTGGGTCCAGCTTCTCGGCGGCGATCTGGAGGCGTTGTTCCCGGGAGGAGCGTCGGCCGGAGGGCCGGCCGGGGGAGGGACGGAGGCGTGGTCTCTCGACACAGGTCCTGAGCCCGCCGCCGACGTGAGCTGGTCTCCCGACGCACGGCGGCTGGCCGTCCTCGTCGTGCCGGGCGGCGGGGAGCACACCCAGGTCTGGACGATCAGGCCCGACGGGAGCGATCTACGCCCGCTGGCCGCGCCGGAAGGGGGATCGGCGTCGTTCGTGCGCTGGACCGGGCAGGGGGAGATCCTTCTCGTCGCCGAGGTCTCCGCGTCCGGCCGTACGGACGCGGTGCTCATCGACGCGAGCTCCGGCAGCCGGGAGGTCATCGCGGGCGGCGCGCTGATGCACCCGGCGGCGATCAGCCGTGACCACCGGAGGATGCTGCTGCGGCGCGGCCCGCGCGGCGTGCGCCGGATGTACGCGGCCGATCTTTCCGCCTTCCCCGGTGATCCCACCGGCCTTCCCTCCGCCCATCCCGGTGATCTCACCTCGGGCATGTCCGGTCCCGACGGCTCCGCCGGTCCCGGGGCCCTCGCGTCCGGCCTCTCCGCTCCGGGGGATCTCGCACCTGGTCCTCTCGAAACCGGGGGCCTCGTTCCGGGACTCCCCGGCGGCCCTCACCCCGGCCTCTGCTCCGGCCTCTCCGCTGATCCTCCGGCCGGGCTCCGCTCCGATCTTCCCGAGGGCCATCTCGAGGACTTCCCGCCCGGCCTGCCCTCTGGTCTGCCCGACGAGGCCGCGGGCGATCTTCCAGGACCCGGGGAACAGCCGCTGCTGGCGGGGCTGAACGGCTCCACCGACTACGGCATCCTCTCGCCGGACGGGACGGTCGCCTACCTGTTGTCCGATGTCGGCCGCGACCGGGCCGCGCTGCTCGCGGTGGGTGAGGACGGCGCGGAGGTCGTGCTGGCCGAGCGGGTGGACGCCGAACTCGACCAGTTCGCGCTGAGTGCCAACGGCCACCGCGCCGTCCTGGTGTGGAACGACAGCGGCCGGTCGGAACTGGAGGTGATCGAGCCGGCCACCGGTGCGGTGCGCCCGCTCCCGCCGCTGCCCGCCGAGGTGGTCTCCTCGATCAGGGTCTCCCTGGACGGCAGCCTGGCCGTCCTGGCGGTCGAGGGGCCCGGTGCCCCCTCCCACGTGGTGCTCTGCGATCTGGAGAACGGCGGCTACCGGCGGATCGCGGGGGACTCCCCGATCGCCGAGGCGGCCGAGGCGGAGTTGATGCGCTTCCAGGCGCGCGACGGCATGGAGTTGACCGGCTGGCTCTACCGGGTCCCCGGGACCCGGGGACCGATGCCCTTCGTCGTCTACCTGCACGGCGGTCCGGAGAGCCAGGAACGGCCCACCTTCAACCCGCTGTTCCAGAACCTGCTGGCCGCCGGGATCGGGGTGCTCGCGGCGAACGTCCGCGGCTCGTCCGGGTTCGGCAGGGCCTTTCGCAACGCCGACAACCACGCGCTCCGCTTCGACGCGATCGACGACGTCGCCGACTGTGCCGTCGAACTGGTGCGATCTGGTGTCGCCGAGGAGGCCAGGATCGCCTGCATGGGACGCTCCTACGGCGGTTACCTGACGCTGGCCGCCCTCGTCACCCACCCCCACCTCTTCCGCGCCGGGGTCGACGTCTGCGGCATGGCCGACTTCGAGACCTTCTACGACCGGACCGAGCCGTGGATCGCCGCGGCGGCCGTCAGCGAGTACGGCCACCCGGTCGCCGACCGTGACCTGCTGCGGGTGCTGTCGCCGCTGCACTCCTTCGACCGGCTGGCCGCCCCGTTGCTGGTCGTGCACGGCGCCCGCGACACCAACGTCCCGGTGTACGAGGCCGAGCAGGTGCTGCGGGAGGCACGGGCCCGTGGCATTCCCTGCGAGTTGCTGCTGTTCGAGGACGAGGGGCACGAGATCCGGCAACTCGCCAACCGGGTGACCTTCGTCAAGAACGTCGTCGAATGGCTCAGGTGGCACCTGACCGTTCCCGACCCGGCATGATGCTTTCCCACCGGGGCAGGCTCGGTGACAATGACGACATGCCGCGTACGGAGACACTGTGGGGAGCATGGGAACCGGCTCCGCTGGCCGAGGTCGTCGAGCTGTTCGGCGGGCTGGAGACGCCCTGGTGGATCGGCGGGGGATACGCGATCGAGCTGGAGGTCGGCCGCGCCTACCGCGAGCACACGGACATCGACGTCGGGATCCTCCGCCGGGACCAGGCCACGGCGCGCCGGTTGCTCGCGGGGTGGGACTGCTGGGCCGCCGACCCGCCGGGCACGCTGCGCCACTGGCCACGGGACGAGATCCTCCCGCCGGGCGTCCATGACGTCTGGGTCCGTGAGGACGCCGACGGCCCTTGGCGGATCCAGCTGATGCTCGACGAGGCCGACGGGCAGGACTGGGTGTACCGGCGAGATCCGAGGATTCGCCGTCCGCTGGCGTCGTTCACGGTCGCCGAGGACGGTTTCTCGCGGATCGCGCCGGAGATCCAGCTCCTGTACAAGGCCAAGTCGCCGCGTCCCAAGGACGAGCTCGACTTCGACGAGGTCCTGCCCCGGCTCGACGAGGCGCGAAGGGCATGGCTGGACGAGGCTCTGGCGACCGAACACGGCAGTCACCCCTGGCACGCGCGCCTCCGCCGCTGAGCGGAAGAGCCGACCGTCAGGCGGAGGTCTTGAACTCCTCCCCAGTTTGAAGGCCGGAGATTCTCCCGTCGCGTCGCGGTTAAGCGGCGCGCGGGGGTTGACGCTTCGCGGACCGGGTAACCCCGAGGTCTCCACGTCCTGACACCGCTGATCCGTCGGCGTTGTTGATATTGATCGCGGCGTTGGTGTCGGCATGCCCGACCCATCCGCACGCGGGGCTTGTGCAGGTGAACACGGTTTTGGCGCGGCTGGCCGGGTCGCGGTGCCCGCACTGGTGGCATGTCTGCGACGTGCCCGGGGCGGGCACCTTCACCACCATCCCGCCGCGATCACGGGTTTTGTACTCCAGCAGGGTGACCGTGCGAGCCCAGGCCTCCCCGGCGATCGAGCGGTTCAGTCCGGCCTTCTGTGCGACGTTCACGCCGGGGTTCTCGACTGTGCCCTTGGCAGAGCGGAGCATGTTCGTAATCTTCAGGTCTTCCACCTTGATCACGCTGAAGGTGTCGGCGAGTTCGGTGTTGGTCTGGTGCTGCCAGTCCACGGCTCGGCGCTTGGCTGTCGCGCGGGCCTTGGCGATCTGGTCGTAGGTGCGGGTCAGCCGTTTGGACGTGGGCCGGCCGGGAGTGCGTGTGCGGCGCTGGCGTGCGGACTTCTTCTCCAAGCGGCGCAGGTGTTCCTTCTCGCCGCTGGTGAGCCAGGGTGCGTGCTCACGCATGGTGGTGTCCGACAGGGCCAGGGCGACGTTGATTCCCCGGTCGATCCCGACCTGCGGGCCAGGGTGGCAGACCGGGGCAGGCACCTGGCGTTCGGTCCGGAACACGATGTGCCAGCCGTCGGCTTCTTTGACCAGGCGGGCTCCGGTGATCCGCCCGGCAGGGCCGCCCTTGGTGACGCCGGGCAGGTCCTTGGTCCACCGAAACCGTACCCGCCCGACCTTGGGCAGGTTGATCGCACCCCACCGCCGGTTGACCCGCGTGATCTGCAAATCGCGGGCCTGCGGGACGTCCACGGCCAACCGGGACCGCAGGCGGCCCTTGAACGTGGGCCGTTTCGCCGGGTGGTCGGGGTTGAGGAAATTCGCCCACGCCTGCCGATACGTTTTCAGCACCGCTTGCGCCGCCTGGGCGGGCAGTTGGCCCATCCAGTCGATCTCGCGGCGGGCCTGCCGGATCGCCGCGTCGCAGTCCTTGACCGAGGCCAGACGGCCCTGCCGGAAGGTGAAGTACTCATGCAGCAGGTTCCACAGGGTGCGAGCGGTGTGCGCCTGACCATCCAGCACGGCCACCTACGCCGCGCTCAGGTCGAGACGCATCACGTGCGCCCGGGTCTGCTTCACCAGTTCCACGCGCTCATCGTATCGTTTGGTTTATGTCACCGCGCTGGAATCCGAACCTCGACGTCCGGACGGGACGCCATGTCGTTTATCACCTTCACGCGCACTTGGTGTTCGTCACTAAGTATCGACGGGGGGTGTTCACGAACGAGATGCTGGCCCGCTGCGAGGAGATCATGCGGGAGGTGTGCGCGGACTTCGAGGTCGAATTGCGTGAGTTCAACGGCGAACACGACCATGTCCATCTGCTGATCCACTACCCGCCGAAGGTCGCCCTGTCCAAACTGGTCAACAGTCTCAAGGGCGTCTCGGCGCGGCTCCTGCGCAAGGAGTATGCCGCGCATGTCCGCAACCATCTGTGGGGTGGACACTTCTGGTCTGGGTCCTACTTCGCCGGATCAGTCGGCGGCGCACCGCTCACGGTACTCAAGCAGTACATCGAGCAGCAGCAACGCCTACCGTGACCTGCGGGTGAAGGCACGCTCGCGCCCTAGTGCTGTGTTCCTGAATGGAGTTAAAGATCCCTGCTGACCTGGGGTGATGATGGTCTCAGGGGGGATTGTCATGCCGAAACTGCTGCATGCGCGTCCACCGATGGACGCCGAAGAGAAACGACAGATCTGCAAGCCGGCCGGGGCCCGTCATGCCCCGGCCGACT
>NZ_JBEXUE010000377.1:0-10050 GCF_040614275.1 Streptosporangium sp. NPDC006013 | reverse complement strand
TCCAGGCGCAGGCCGGCGATCTCGCGTACGGGCGGCCTGTTGTGCGCGCGCCTGCGGTCGAGTGCCCGGAGGCGGAGCACGAGTTCCTGGAGATCGAAGGGCTTGGTGAGGTAGTCGTCGGCCCCGAGCCCGAACCCGGAGGCCTTGTCGTCGAGCCGGTCGGCGGCGGTGAGCATGAGGATGGGCATGCCGCTGCCGGAGGCGATGACGCGTTTGGCGATCTCGTCGCCCGAGGGGCCGGGGATGTCGCGGTCGAGGACGGCGATGTCGTAGGCGTTGACGCTCAGCAGCTCCAGAGCGGTGTCGCCGTCACCTGCGATGTCTGCCGCGATCGCTTCCAGGCGTAGGCCATCGCGGATGGCTTCTGCCATAAAGCGTTCGTCCTCAACGATCAACACACGCATGCTCCGAGGCTACGAGCCGGCGCATATCGTCGGCATATCGAAAACCACATACGTGCTGGCAACACCACGCTGCCTTGACTGCAGGCATGACCTACAGCGAGCCAGCACGAACAGCAGCCCGCCCTACACGATCGACGATCCTCATGGCTCTCCAGCCTGGTCCCCCGGAAGCCTCTACGCCATGACGGCCACCACCCGGCAAGCCACTCAGGAAACCCTGGCCGCCAGCGCGCGGGACCTGACCAAGACCTACGGCCGGGGCGAAGCCCAGGTGCATGCCCTGCGCGGCGTCGACCTCGACCTCCCACGAGGCAGGTTCACCGCGATCATGGGGCCGAGCGGGTCGGGCAAGTCCACGCTGATGCACTGCCTGGCCGGACTCGACCAACCCAGCGGCGGCACCGTCACCGTGGCCGGCACCGACCTCGGATCACTCGATGACGACGCGCTCACGATCTTCCGCCGCGAGCACATCGGCTTCGTGTTCCAGTCGTTCAACCTGCTGCCGATGCTCACCGCGGGAGAGAACATCGTGCTCCCGCTTGAGCTGGGCGGTCGCCGGGTCGACGACGCGGCACGGGAGCGCGCGCGCATGCTCGCCGATGTCCTCGGCGTGGCCGACAGGCTCGGCCACCGGCCCGCTGAGCTGTCCGGCGGTCAGCAGCAGCGGGTCGCGATCGCCCGGGCCCTGGTCACCCAGCCGGACCTGCTGTTCGCCGACGAGCCCACCGGAAACCTGGACAGCACCACGTCGGCGGAGGTGCTGGATCACCTGCGCCGGTCGGCGCGCGAGCTCGGCCAGACCGTCGTTATGGTCACCCACGAGCGGGACGCGGCGGCGT
The DNA here is from genome assembly GCF_040614275.1 of Streptosporangium sp. NPDC006013. Classification (NCBI taxonomy): domain Bacteria; kingdom Bacillati; phylum Actinomycetota; class Actinomycetes; order Streptosporangiales; family Streptosporangiaceae; genus Streptosporangium; species Streptosporangium sp. NPDC006013. The sequence continues at coordinate 8,804 of NZ_JBEXUE010000377.1, read as the reverse complement.
ACGCCGACTATGTGGTCACCATGCAGGACGGGCGGATCGTCTGATGCGGACCGTCTTCCTCGCGTCGCTGCGCACCCACCTCCGCAGGTACGTCGCAGCGGCGATCGCGGTCGCCGTCGCAGTCGCCTTCGTCGTCGTGGTCGGCGTGCTCACGTCCGGGGCATATAGCGGACTCATGGACGGCCTGGGGGCGCCGTACCGCAATGCCGACCACGTGGTCTCGGCGGCGGGGTGGCCATCGTTCGAGCTGGACCCGAAGGCCGCGATCGCATTCACCGAGCGACACGGTGAGAACGCGGCCGCGACCGGCCGGGCAACGCTGTCGGCGCGCGTGAAGGGCCGGCGGCTCTCCGAAACGACCGTGGGGCCGATCGCCATCTTGGAGGAGTGGCGCTGGCAGGAGCTCAGCTCGGGGCGCTTCCCAGCGAGCACGGGCGAGGCGGTGGTGGACGTGTATTTCGCCCTGGCCGAGAATATCGCGGTCGGCAACCGGATTCGGATCGGCGAGGGCGCCGCCGCGCGCGACGTACGAGTGGTCGGTCTCGTGGAGTCGCCCTCGCCCCCGGCCCAGGCCTCGATGTACGTCACCTGGCCGCAGTTGCTGCAGTGGCGCGACCACCTTCATCTGAACGCGGTGGCGGTGCGCGGGGAGGTAGGTCAGCTCCCGGAAGGCGCGAAGGCGCAGTCCCCGGAGGGGTTCGCCGCGGAGCGGCTGACCTATGTCCAGAACAGGGTGAACAGCTTGTCGGTGATGCTGCTGTTGTTCGCCGGCATCGCGCTCTTCGTCTCGGTCCTGGTCATCGCGAACACGTTCTCCATCCTGTTCGCGCAACGACTCCGCGACTTCGCACTGCTGCGCTGCGTCGGCGCGACCCGGCGGCAGGTGGTGCGTTCGGTACGCCGCGAGGCGGCCGTCGTCGGGGTGCTCGCGTCGCTGGCCGGGACACTGGTCGGTATCGGTCTCGGCTACGGGCTGATCGCCCTGATCAGCGCCCTCGCGCCGACCGTCCCGATGGGTGCCGCCGAGCTGCCCATGCTCTGGCTGCTGGGCGGGTTCGCCGTCGGCCTGGCGGTCACCATGGTCGCGTCCTGGTTGCCGACCCGGCGTGTGGTCCGAGTGAGCCCGCTGGCGGCGCTGCGCCCGGATGCCGCGGTCGACGTACACACGGCCACCGGCCTGGTGCGGCTGGCGCTCGCTGCGCTCCTCCTGGTCATCGGGCCGGCCCTGCTCGGGGTGGCGATGGTCCAGGGCAGTACGGCGTTCATGCTGGCCGGCGGAGGATCGGTGTTCGGCGGCGTACTCCTCTTCGGGCCGGTGCTCGTTCCCCGCCTGGTCCGGATCACCGGCGCGCTGCTCGGCCCCGCCGGGCGGCTGGCGACCAAGAACGCTGTGCGCAATCCGCGGCGGACCGCCACCACCACTGCCTCCCTGCTGGTCGGCGTCACCCTGACGACCGCCGTACTCACCGGGATGACCACGTGGCGTTCGTCGTTGGATGAACAGATCGGTAGGGACCACCCCATCGATGTCGCGCTCACCTCGCCCAAGGAGCCGGTCACCACTGACCTCCTCAACCGGGTACGTCACACTCCCGGTGTGGAGCAGGCCGTTTCAGTGGACGGCGCCGTGGCCCGAGTGGCCGGGCTCGACGAACCGATCCCGGTTGTCACCGCACCGGCCGCGGCGCAAGTGGCCCGCGACGGCGGGGCGTTCGCCCGGGTGGAGCCGGGGAAGATCAGAATCGATTCCGAGGCCTTCGGCAAGAGCCTGAGTCTCCGGCCCGGCGACCGGGTCACGGTGCGCGTCGGCGACCGGCGAGCCCAGTTGCAGGTCGCCGTCGGCACCGGCTGGGGCCGGGCGGGCGTGGTCGCGCCCGAGACGCTGGCGACGCTCACCGACGCCCCCGAGCCACATGCCATCTGGATCCGCGCCTCCTCCGGCGCCGACCCGGCTCGACTCGGCAGTGACCTGGACGAGCTGGCGGATCCGGTTGGCGCGACGATCGAGAACGGGTTGCGGACCTGGGAGTCGCTGGACCAACAGCTGGGAATCTACACCTGGTCAGCACTCGGCCTGCTCGGCATCGCCGTCGTGATCGCCCTGATCGGGATCGCGAACACCCTGGGGCTCTCCGTACTCGAACGCGCCCGCGAACACGCGATGCTGCGCGCGCTCGGGCTCACCCGCAGGCAGCTGCGGCGGATGCTGGCGACCGAGGCAGTGCTGCTGTCGGTGGTGGCCACCCTGCTCGGCACCGTGATCGGCGTCGGGTTCGCCTGGGTCGGCTACGAGACGATTGTGAAGCGGGCTCTCAGGGACGCCACCATGCAAGTCCCCTGGCCATCACTCGGCGTCGTCGTCCTCATCTCCGCCCTGGCCGGACTCCTCGCCGCTGTTCTCCCGGCACGCCGGGCCGCCCGGGTGACACCGGCCGCAGGGCTGTCCCTCGACTGAAACCCCTCGTCAATCGCTTGGCCGGCGGCTGAGGAAGTCCACCGTGCGCGGCACTGGGTACGCGACGTGTCCATGCTCGGGTGCATAGACGAGTCCCTTCTTGATCAGTAGGGACCCGCTGAAGACGACCGCGTTGCAGTGCACAGCACTGTGGCACTACAGCACAGCCCCGGCAGCCGTTCCCCCGCCCCGGTGGGCGAACCGGCTCAGAGTTTCTCCATCGCCTTGCGGATGCGCTTGTCGGAGATCGAGTACGGAGTGCCGAGTGTCTGGGCGAAGTAGCTGACCCTGAGCTCCTCGATCATCCAGCGGATCTGCCGGACGTCGTCGTCGGAACGGCGGGCCGGGGGGAGCTTCTCGACCAGCTCGTGATAGTCGTCCTCGATGTCGTGCACCTTGCCCATCCGCTCCCCGTCGCGGAACGCGTCCTCGTGCACCTTCTCCAGCCGCCGCTCGGCTCCCTTGAGATAGCGGAGCAGGTCGGGCAGGCGCTTGTAGCCGGTCTCGGTGACGAAGCCCGGATAGACCAGGTTGGCCACCTGGTCTCGGATGTCCTCGATTGCGGGCGTCGAGCGGGACTCGGGCAGCAGCGTCGAGACGGTGTGCCAGACCTTGAGGATGCTCTCGACGCGAGCGACCACCTCGGCCGTGGTGTCGAAGAGCTCGGCGCGGACCGCCTCGTGCAGGGCGGTGTAGGCGGACTCGTCCCAGACCGGCCCGCCGTACTCGTTCATGAGATGGTCGGCGGCGCAGGCGATGCAGTCGTCGAACAGGGCGACGGCACCGGCGTGCGGGCTCCGGCTCAGGGCGAGCTTGGACTGGTTGCCGAGGCGGCCGAGCACCCATTTGGCCGGGGACGGGGTGTTGAGCAGCAGCAGCCTGCGGGTGCCCTCCCACATGGCCCGGCGCTGCTCGGCCTCGGTCTCGAACATCCGTACCGCCACGGTGGCGCCCTCGTCGGCGAGCGCCGGATAGGCCTTCATCCTGCGCTGCTCGAATGTCTTGGGCAGCGCGCCCACGGTCCACCCCGTCAGGCCGGATTTCTCCAGGCCGTCGGCGGCCTTGGAAAGGGTCTGGCGGAGCTTGGGGGCGAGGCGCCGCTTGAGATCGGCCAGGTCCTTGCTCTCGGCCAGCTTCTGCCTGCGACCGTCGGTCACCCGAAAGGTGATCTTGAGGTGGTCGGGGACCAGGCCGGGCTGCCAGTCCTCGCGGGTCACCTGAAAACCGGTCAGGTTGAGCAGCTCGCGCTCCAGCACCGCGAGCAGCGGCTCCTGGGTGGGCTCGGCCCGCTCCAGGACCTTCTTGGCGTAGTTGGGGGCGGGGACGAAGTTGCGCCGGATGTTCTTGGGCAGGCTGCGGATGAGCGCGGTGAGCAACTCCTCGCGCAACCCTGGGATCTGCCAGTCGAACCCCTCGACGTTGACCTGGTTGAGCAGCGCGAGCGGGATGTGCGCGGTGACGCCGTCGGCGTCGGTGCCGGGCTCGAACTGGTAGGTCAGCGGGAAGCGCAGGCCGCCCTGGCGCCACACGTCGGGGTAGTCGCGCCGGCTGATGTCGCCGGCCGACTCGCTGATCAGCATCGACTTCTCGAAGCTGAGCAGGTCGGGCTGGTCGGCGCGGACCTTCTTCCACCAGGAGTCGAAGTGCCGCCCGGAGACGACGTCGGCGGGAACACGCTGGTCGTAGAAGTCGAACAGGGTCTCGTCGTCGACGAGGATGTCGCGGCGCCTGGCCCGCTCCTCCAGCTCCTCGACCTCTTCGAGGAGCTTGCGGTTCTCGGCGAAGAAGGCGTGGTGGGTCTCCCAGTCGCCCTCGACCAGAGCGTGCCGGATGAACAGCTCCCGGCTCAGCTCGGGGTCGATGCGGCCGTAGTTGACCTTGCGCTGGGCCACGATCGGCACCCCGTACAGGGTGACCTTCTCGTAGGCCATCACCGAGCCCTGCTTCTTCTCCCAGTGCGGCTCGGAGTAGGTGCGTTTGATCAGGTGCGCGGCGAGCGGCTCGACCCACTCTGGTTCGATCTTGGCGTTGACCCGGGCCCAGAGCCGGGAGGTCTCCACCAGCTCGGCGGACATCACCCAGAGCGGCTGCTTCTTGGCGAGCGCGGAACCAGGGAAGATCGCGAACCGGGCGTTGCGCGCGCCCACGTACTCGGTCATCGGCCTGCGCGGCTCGTTCGTGCCGCGGCGGGCGCCGGGCTCCGCGGTCTTCTTGTCGATGTCCTTGACGCCGACGTGGGAGAGCAGGCCGGAGAGCAGGGAGATGTGGATCCTCTGCTCGTCGCCGGGGGTGCTGTTGAGGGCGACGCCGAGGGTCTTCGACATCTGGCGTAGCTGGCCGTAGACGTCCTGCCACTCGCGGACCCGCAGGTAGTTGAGGAACTCCGCCTTGCACAGCCGTCGGAACGCGCTGGAGGAGAGCTCCTTCTGCTGCTCCTGCAGGTAGTTCCACAGGTTCAGGTACGAGACGAAGTCGGACTCCTTGTCGGCGAACCGGCGGTGCTTGTCGTCGGCGGCCTGCTGCTTGTCGGCCGGGCGCTCGCGCGGGTCCTGGATCGACAGGGCGGAGGCGATGACCATGACCTCGCGGACGCAGCCGTTGTGGTCGGCCTCCAGCACCATGCGGGCCAGTCGCGGGTCGACGGGCAGCCCGGCCAGCTTGCGGCCGAGCGGGGTCATCTGCCGCCCCTGGTCGAAGGCGCCCAACTCCTGGAGCAGGTCGTAGCCGTCCCTGACCTGGCGCTGGTCGGGCGGCTCGACGAACGGGAAGGCCCCGATGTCGCCCAGGCCGATCGAGGTCATCTGCAGGATGACCGAGGCGAGGTTGGTACGGAGGATCTCCGGGTCGGTGAACTCCGGCCGGGTGACGAAATCGTCCTCCTCGTACAGCCGGATGCAGATGCCGTCGGAGACCCGGCCGCAGCGGCCCTTGCGCTGGTTGGCCGAGGCCTGGGAGATCGCCTCGATGGGGAGGCGCTGGACCTTGGTGCGGTGGCTGTAGCGGGAGATGCGGGCGAATCCGGGGTCGACCACGTACTTGATGCCGGGCACGGTCAGCGAGGTCTCGGCCACGTTGGTGGCCAGCACGACCCTGCGCCTGGTGTGCCGCTGGAAGACCTTGTGCTGCTCGGCGGCGGACAGCCTGGCGTACAGCGGCAGGATCTCGGCGTCCTTGCGTTTGGCGAGCGCCTCGGCGGTGTCGCGGATCTCCCGCTCGCCGCTGAGGAAGACCAGGATGTCGCCGGGTCCCTCGGCGCACAGCTCGTCGACCGCGTTGCCGATCGCCTGGATCTGGTCGTCGTCCTCGGCGATCGGCCGGTAACGCACCTCAACGGGGTAGGTCCGGCCGGAGACCTCCACGATCGGCGCGTCGCCGAAGTGCTTGGAGAAGCGCTCGGGGTCGATGGTCGCCGAGGTGATGATCACCTTCAGGTCGGGGCGGCGCGGCAGGAGTTGCTTGAGGTAGCCCAGGATGAAGTCGATGTTGAGGCTGCGCTCGTGCGCCTCGTCGACGATCAGCGTGTCGTACTGGTCGAGGTCGCGGTCGTTCTGCAGCTCGGCCAGCAGGATGCCGTCCGTCATGACCTTGACGAGTGTGCCGTCGCTCACCTGGTCGGTGAAGCGCACCTTGTAGCCCACGGCGTCGCCGAGCGGGGTGTCGAGCTCTTCGGCGACGCGCTCGGCCACGGTACGGGCGGCGATCCGGCGGGGCTGGGTGTGCCCGATCAGCCCCCTGACGCCCCGGCCGAGCTCCAGGCAGATCTTCGGTAGCTGGGTGGTCTTGCCCGAGCCGGTCTCACCTGCGACGATCACGACCTGGTTGTCGCGGATCGCCTCCAGGATGTCGTCCCTGCGCTGGCTGACCGGCAACGCCTCCGGATAGGTGACCGTGGGGACGCCGGCGCGGCGTCGGGCGACCCGGCGCTCGGCCCGCTCGATGTCGGCGGTGATCTCGACGGTGATCTTCTGCTGCGCGGCCCGGTTTCTGACCTTGCGAGCCCCGTCGAGCCTGCGTCGTAGCCGCCGCTGGTCACGGAGCGTGAGCTCGGGCAGGCGCGCGTGCAGCTCGGAGAGCGGAGATGTCAAAGGAGGCGTTCCCATACTGAAACCCAGGATACTTTCGGCCCGCGCCGGACGGCTCACGCGTGCCCTTCGAAGGCCCCACATGAAGCCCCGACCGTTCATGCTGCCCGACCCGCCGCTTCCTCGCATCCCAATATCCGCCCCGCCGAAAAGAGAACGGCTCCGCCGCCCCCGGCGGGGGCGGCGGAGCTTCGCAGGTCAGGTCCCGCAGGGGGCGGGACCCGGGATCAGCTGACTACGGGAGCGCCGGGTAGGCGTTCTGCAGCAGCTGGCGGAACTGGGCGGAGAACCAGTGGCCGGAGACCGGCGCGTCGGCCAAGGCGCCGCTCATGCTGTTGCCGTTGCGCTCGTTGCCGCCGTAGGTCGGGTCGCACATCCGGTCGAAGCCCTTGCCCTCGTTGTTCGGGATCTCCTTGCTGGAGCCGTCGGACTCACCCGGGGGCTTGATCCAGACGTAGGCGTCCAGACCGGCGGCGGGGCTGGCCTGCGGGCGCTCGCCCAGACCGGCACCGCTCTGGTTGCACCAGTTGCCGGCGTGGATCCGGCGGTCCACCCTCGAGTCATTGACGAAGGTGTTCATGACGGTGGAGGTGCTGGCGGCGGCCGGGCGGGCCGAGCCTCCCCAGCCGTTGCGGGAGGTGTCGATCAGCATGCCGATGTTCGACTTGAAGCCCTTCTGGATGAGCGTGTTCCGGAAGGCCTGGGCGAAGGAGAGCTCGTCGACGTAGAAGTTCCAGTCGACCCAGCTGGACTGGCGGACGGTCTGGCCGTTGACCAGGGTGTTGATGGTGAAGTGGGGCTCCTTCAGCGCCGAGTAGTTGGCGGTGTTGGTGATGAAGCCGTCCACGCTGTCGAAGCCCTTGATGGTGCCGGAGACGGTGGTCGCGAACAGGTCGGCGGACGGGCCGAAGTTGGTGTCCCAGCCGAGCCAGCCGTGGTGACCGGCGTCGATGTAGGTGTAGACGTTGTTGATCGCGTGCAGCTTGTCCAGGGCGTAGCGGACGCCGTTGACGTAGGCGCCACTGTCCTTGGCCTCCTGGCACTTGGCCACGTTGAGGTTGGTGATCAGGTTGGGCAGCGAGTCGATCTCGATGATCGACACGATCCGCAGGGCCGCGTACTTGGGCTCGGCCATGATCGCGGCGATCGGGTCGATGTACTCGGTCTTGTAGCGGTTCAGGCCATTCTGGGAGATGAGCAGCTCACCGTTGGAGGCCAGCGCCGAGCAGTCGCGGTTGGGCAGGTTGTAGATGACGAACTGGATCGTCAGCGGCTTGCTGCCGTTGGCCGCGTCCTGGCGGAGCGCCTCGTCCAGGTGGGCGCGGAGGCCCATGGCCGAGGAGGAGCCGGCGATGGCGGCGATGCGGTCCAGCCACACACCGGTGGAGATGTTGGCGACCGCGCTGCCGCCCGGCTCGGCGGCGGCCTTGGCCGACCAGTCGGGGTTCACGTAACCGGTGGCGTCGGTGTACGGGTTGTCGACGTGGCCGACCGGCGGGTTGCCGTCGTCGTCGGCCTCGGTGGCGGTGACCGTGGCGCTGGTGTAGCCACTGGCGGCGGCCGTGATGGTGGCGGTGCCGTTGGTCTGGTCGGCGTCCTGGGCCGCCGAGACCGTCACGTTCTGCGCCGTGTTCCAGTTGGCGGTGGTGAAGGCCAGCGTGGAGGGCGAGATGGTGATGTCGCTGTCACCGGTCTTGCTCAGGTTGACCGTGACGTTTCCGGTCGGCGCCTGGCTGAGCCTGAAGCCGACGGTCGCGGAGCCACCCTCGGGGACGCTGACGGAGGTCGGGGAGGCGACGATCGACGGGGTCGAGGTGCCGGCCACGGTGAAGGGGACCGCGGCGGTCTCGGTGGAGAGCGCCGGGGTGGCGTTGTCGTACGCCTTGGCCTTGGCGGTGTGGGAGCCGGCCGCCAGGCCCGTGGCGGAATAGGAGTAGGGGGCGGTGGTGTCGGTGTTGACCAGCGTGCCGTCGACGTAGAACTCGACCTTGCTGACCGCGCCGTCGTCGCTCGCGGTCGCCGTGAGCGGCACGGCGGCGCCGGCCTGGTAGGAGGCGCCCGAGGCGGGGCTGGTCAGGCTGACCGTGGGCGGCTGGTTGCCGGGGGTGGTCCCGCCGCAGGCCACGCCGTTGATCGTGAAGGAGGTCGGCTTGGGGTTGGTACCGGACCAGTTGCCGTTGAAGCCGATGCTGGTCGAGGCGCCGGTGGCCAGGTTGCCGTTCCAGTCCAGGTTCTTGGCGGTGACGGCCTGGCCGCTCTGCGCCCAG
>NZ_JBEXUE010000376.1:0-10055 GCF_040614275.1 Streptosporangium sp. NPDC006013 | reverse complement strand
GCCGCCGCCGCGGCAGCCGCAGCCGCGCCCGCAGCCACCGCCCCAGGTCGGGAAGGCCGCGGCGGTGACCGTGGTGGTGGTCGCGCCGGCGCTCGTTGCGGTGGTCGCCGCACCCATACCGACAGCCCCACCGGTCAGCGCTGCACTGATCGCGAGCCCTGCGATAACACTCTTGGACTTGGGCATTGTGTTTCCCCTCGAAAGGTTCAGTTACCCTAATTTCCGGCATTTCCTAGATCGGCCGAAAATCGCCTGAGATGACCAGATATGAGCCATCCCTGATTGTCATAGTTTCCTGCCATGTATGCCCACAAACAACGATTCAAGGCTTTTGCACTATTCTTGTCTAGTTATGGCGGACATTAAACTATTATGAGTCGCTTTGGGATGGAATGTCCTTTATGCACCCCGAGGAGCCGCAATCCACGAGGACCAGGCGAGCCACCGAACCCGCGGCTCCCGGTCCCGCCGCCGTGAACGGACGGACCGCTTTTCGTACCGTCGGCCAGTGCAGCGGGCGGTACGGGTCAGAGAGGACGGGCATCGATGCCGTACTCGTGCAGCCTGGCGACCATCCAGCGGGAGAGACGCAGATGGCCCACGAGGGTGGGATGGACGCCGTCGGGCAGCACCGCCCCTCTGCCCCAGCCCCGGCCGTGTGGGCCGAGCGGTTCGAACGGATCGAGGAAGGGCACCTCCAGCCGGTCGGCCGCGGTCGAGACGGCCTCCCTCACCCGGTAGGCCCATCGGGGAGCCCTCGTCATCCAGATCGGGCCGACCAGCACGATCCTGGTGTGCGGCCACTGCCGCCTGACCAGCTCCAGCAGGCGGACCACCGCTCCCTCGATCCTGGCGGCCCCGATCCGGCGGTCGTTACGCCCGCCGGAGACGATCAGCAGGTCGGGCTCCGGACGCCAGGAGAGCTCCTTGACGAAGGACTGTTGGAAGGTCCGGCCCACCCTGCCCGGGTTGACGAAGCCCGTTCCCGCGGCGCCCGCGGTGATCAGCTGCCAGCCCAGCTGCCGGGCGACATGTGCCGCGTAGCCGTCCCATCCCTGTACCGGCCCCGACCCGACCGTGAAACTGTCACCGATGATCATGACGAGTGGCGCCTGGCTCGGGGGTGACGGGGTGGCCGAGGCGGGGAGTTCGGCACCCAGCGTCACCGGTACGGCCGTACCGCCCTCAGGGACACATCCCGAAATAAGACAGGAAATCGCTACAACAAGCGCGACCGCGAACGCCCACGGTCGTCTACGTGCGGGCGTGCGCATGCCACCTCGGGGGACGTCGGACTGCCGACAAGATTGTAGATGTCCGCCGGTAGCCGGACCCGGAAAGCGGAAAAGCCGGACCCGGTGGCATCACGGGGCCCGGAAGCCTTTCCGAGCGGCCTGCCCGTTCGGCGGGAGCGGGTCAGCTGACCTGGGAGGGAGGGACGACCCAGGTGTTGCAGTAGGCGATCCGGGCGTACTTCCAGCCCTGGTGGAGCCAGGCGGCGTAGTGCTCGCCGTTGCCGTGGTCGCGCCGGGGGTTGCCGTTCCGGTCGTCGCCGCGCTCGTAGTCCGTCCGCAGCACCTGCTGCCAGCGGGCGCCGGTGATACCCAGCGGGACCCGCACGGTTCGGGCGAAGGCCCCGGCGAGACACTGCGCCTGAAGCTCGTGGCGACGGGAGTGCGCGTCCTGTGCCTCGCGGGACCTGGTGGAGACCTCCCACCACCAGGCTCCGCCGATGCCCGCCATGGACTGCACGTGGTGGGCGTACTCATGGGCGAGCACGGTCAGGTAGGGCACATGGTTCTGGGCGGGGTCGGCCTGGCCGCTCTGCTGGATCACATGACTCAGGCCGATGTACATGCCCCGGTTGGCCGGGCAGTAGTAGGCGGAGGCGTCGGGGTTGGGATAGACCCCGCAGGGCCCGCGTCCCGCACGGGACCAGTAGACCTTGCTCGGCAGCAGGAAGACCGCTCCGGCCTGGGAGAACTTCGCGCTCCACGCCCGGTCCAGACAGCCGGTGACGGCGTTGAGGTAGGCGAGCATGTCGCCGGGGTCGGTCGAGGGCCGAGGAGCGCGGCAGGAGGTGGGGCGCATCAGGCCGGTGCCGTACAGCGGGTTGCGCTTGAGCCGGGCCGCGGTGTCGGAACGGCGCATGTAGCGGAGGTCGACGGCCATGCTCCGCTCCGCGGCGGCCGGCACGATCTCGGTGTCCCCCAGCGAGCCGAGGTTCAGCTTCCGCGGCGGGGTGAAGGCCGGCGGAGTGATCTCGACCTCGCCGGTCTGCGTGGGGACGGCCTTCCTGGTCGCCACCGGGGCCGTCCCGGGACCGGCCGGACTCTCGGCCTCCTCGCCACCGGCCAGGCCGGCGATCACCACGACCCCGGCGAACGCCAGGGCGAGAATACCCAGAACGCCAAAGGCCAGCGGGTTCGACCTTCGTGGGCGCATGCGACCGCCTCTCCAAAGAGTGGATCTTCGGGCGGCAATCTAGCGGATACACACACATATGGGTTTACGGGCGTGCAGAAATGGACATGGGGCCGATCATCACGGCTCGGTGCTTCTCGATAGGCTCCCGACCCATGGCGGCATCTTTCTCGCACCGAGCAGCCGGAAGCCTGGCCGCGACGACCATCCTCGCGTTGCTGGTCAGCGCCTCCCCTGCCCTCGCGACCGTTTCCGCGTCCCCCCAGGCCACTCAGGACGGCAAGGTGACGAGCACGACGGTCCAGATGGAGCTCCGGCAGGACGGGGTGCTTCATGTCAAGGAAGAGGTCACCTTCGAGGGCGACGCACCGTCGCGCGACCTCGTCGACCGGACCCGCTACGACAATCGCAGCGACCGGCTCTACCAGGTCACCGATCTGAAGGGCGACGCCACTCTGACCGGCGGCACCATCACCCTGAAGGGCACGGGCAGCGCCGTCCTGGAGTACGACGTCAGGGGCACCATCACTCCGCTCACCGACGCCCAGGAACTGCGCTGGTACGCCGTGGGCGGCTGGTCCGTCCCGGTCGAGCAGGCCAGGGTCACCGTGAGCGGCCCGGCCGCGCTGCAGCACCTGTCGTGCTTCGCCGGCCCCCTGACCTCGGCGATCGCCTGTACCGAGGCATCCATGGACCACACGGGCGTCGCCGCCGAGTTCGGGCAGCAGGGCCTGGACGCCGGCGAGGTGCTCACCGTGGTCATCGGCTACCCCGCCGCCGCCACCAAGGGCGCGCCGATCCTGGCGCGCCGCTTCGAGCTGTCCAACGCCTTCACCCTCAACACCGTGACCGGCGGCGCGCTGGCCGCCCTGCTCCTCCTGATGCTCGGTGGCCTCGCCCTCCTCTACTGGACGCGAGGCCGGGACGCCCGCGTGGTCGGCCACGAGTCGGGCTCGCTCAGCGGCGTCGAGAACGGCCACTTCGCCCCGCCGGACGGCGTCCGCCCCGGTCAGATCGGCACCCTCATGGACGAGCAGGCCGACGTGATCGACGTGACCGCCACGATCGTCGACCTGGCCGTCCGGGGCTACCTCAGGATCGACGAGCAGCCCCGGCAGACGTACGAGACACCAGACTGGAGGCTCGTACGGCTGCCCACCGCCCAGGTCTCCTCACTGATGGCCTACGAGCTGGAGCTCTACGACGCCATCTTCGACGGCCGCGACACGGTGCTGCTCTCGGAACTCCGGGGATCGTTCGGCGCCAAGCTCGGCAAGGTCCGCGAGGCGCTCTACCGCGACGTGGTCAAGCAGGGCTGGTTCGCCCGCCGCCCCGACACCGTCCGCACCCGCTGGACGACCCTCGGCGTGCTCCTCACCGTGCTCGGCGTCCTCACCACCTTCGCGCTGGCCTGGCTCACCACGTACGGACTGCTCGGCCTGGCCCTGATCATCGCCGGTGCCGCCCTGGCGGTGGGCGGCCAGTACATGCCGGCCAAGACCGCCAAGGGAGCGGGAGCGCTCGCCCACACCCTGGGGTTCAAGGAGTACCTGTCCGGCGGTGACATCACCGATGACGTGCCGACGGCCCAGCGGGTGGAGCTGTTCTCCCGCTACCTGCCCTACGCCGTGATCTTCGACAGCGTCGACCGCTGGGCCCGCGTGGTCTCCTCGGTCACCGGCAACGGTCAGCAGGCCGACAACCTGTACTGGTACCACGGCCCGGCCGAGTGGGACCTGTCCAGGTTCGCCGACTCGATGCGGACCTTCACCATGACCACCTCCGGCGCGATCTCCACCACCCGCCAGTTCCGCTCCCTTTGACCTCGCCGGCGGGGCACCGGGAGACCTGTGCCGATCACTACCGCACGCGGATCTCCCCCACCGGACGCCCGCCGCCGAGCAGCACCCCGGTGGCCAGCTCGTCGAGCTCGGGGCCCTCGAAGCCGAGCGCCCGCAGGGCCGCGACGGTGACCGGAACCCGGGCGCGCTGGCCACCATCCTCGATCTTGACGGTCCCCGAACGCCCGTCGCCGAAGGCGAAGGCGTCAAACGCCTCCGCACCGATCTTGACCATCAGCCCGGGAATCGCCCGCATCAGCCGGGCCTCGGGGCGGGTGGTGCCCGACGTCCATTCGGGGTGGGCCCGGAAGGCATCCGCGATCCGGCGCTCCGGAGTGCCCGGCTCGGCCAGGACCAGTGCGCGGAACGCCCGGGTCACGCCCAGCATCGAGACGAAGAACAGCGGGGCGCCGCAGCCGTCCACCCCGCCGGCCGCGACACGCTCGCCGGTCAGCTCCTCGACCACGGCGCGGATCGCCCGCTGCAGCGGATGGGCCTGGTCGAGGTAGGTCTCCACCGGCCAGTCATTGACCACGCAGGTGGCGAGCATCGCCGCGTGCTTGCCTGAGCAGTTCATGTAGACCCTGGCCCGGCCCCCTCCGGAACGCAGCACCTCCTCCCGGGAGGCGGCGTGCTCGGGCAGGTCCTCCGGGCAGCCCAGCGCGCTCTCGGCCAGCCCGGCCCCGGCCAGGATCTCGCGTACCCCGTCCACGTGGAACGGCTCACCCGCGTGGCTCGCGCACGCCAGCGCGAGCAACTCCCCCTCCAGGAGGAGCCCGGCGCGGACCATGGCGAGCGCCTGTAGGGGCTTCACCGACGAGCGCGGCGAGGCCGGCGCGTCCACCGCCCCGTGCACCCTCACCAGGGAGCCGTCGGCGGCGACGGCGAGCATCCGCGCCCGATGGGTGGACTCCACGAACCCCGAGCGGACGACCTCGACGAACAATGACTCAGCAGACACCTTTGTCTCCTTTCGCCCAGAGTCTAGGGAGGTCGGGAGGCACGGGATGATGGGAGGCATGCGTGCGGTCGTGCAGCGGGTGAGTTCCGCGTCAGTGGTGGTGGACGGCGTGACGGTCGGGGCGATCGACGAGCCGGGACTGCTGGTCCTGGTCGGCGTGACCCATACCGACACCCCCGAACAGGCGGCCAGGCTCGCCGCCAAGCTCTGGGGCCTGCGGATCCTCTCCGGCGAGAAGTCCTGCTCCGACATCGGCGCGCCCCTGCTGGTGGTCAGCCAGTTCACCCTGTACGGCGACACCCGCAAGGGGCGCCGCCCCACCTGGCAGGCCGCCGCGCCGGGTCCGGTCGCCGAACCGCTGGTCGAGACGGTCTGCGCCGAACTGCGCGGGCTGGGCGCCCACGTGGAGACGGGGGTCTTCGGCGCCGACATGAAGGTCGGGTTGACCAACGACGGCCCGATCACCCTGATCCTGGACGTCTGAGCCCCGGGATCGGGACTTTCCCGGTAAGCCGATCTCTCCGGGGCTCGGTGCCCCGAAGAGATCGCCCGAGAGGTGGCCCGGAGAGATGGCCCGACCACGCCGATCCCGGATCGGAAGCGGTGCCGTCAGCGGATGCGGCGGCGCAGGGCGGGGTCGATCTGGACGTTGCGCCCGGCGTCCGGCGGCACGATGACCTCCTGGGACGCGGCCACCCCGCCGGCCTCCAGCGTGGCGTCCACCGGCACCGTCCGCTTGACCACGGCCAGCGCGATCGGGCCCAGCTCGTGGTGGCGCGCGGCACTGCCGACGGAGCCGACCTCCGCGCCGTCGTACGTCACGGGGGCACCGTGCTTCGGCAGGGTGTCGACGCTGCCGTCCAGGTGCAGGAAGACCAGGCGGCGCGGGGGGTGGCCCAGGTTGTGGACGCGGGCCACGGTCTCCTGGCCCTTGTAACAGCCCTTGCTGAGGTGCAGGGCCGTGCCGATCCAGCCCACCTCGTGCGGGATCGTCTTGTGGTCGGTCTCGAAACCCAGCCGGGGGCGGTGCTCCTCGATCCGCAACGCCTCGTACGCCCAGAGCCCGGCGAGCCTCAGCCCGAGCCCCGCCGCCAGCTCCTCTCGGGGGAGCAGGATGTCGCGCCCCACGGCGACGGCCCCCGCCGGCAGGTCGGGCCGCGCCGGTCCGGCCACGGAGACCACGGCGTAGCGATCCGTCACGTCGGTGACCTCGACCCTCAGCATGAACCGCATCTTGTCGAGGAACGCGGCCAGCTCCGCGCCGGTGCCCGGCTCGACATGCGCCCAGACGGCCGCACCGTCATCGACGAGGACGAGGTGGTGCTCCACCCTGCCCTGGGCGTCCAGCAGCAGCGTCTCGGTGGGCCGACCAGGTTCAAGGTCGTCGAGTTTCTGCGAGCTGAGGCTGTTGAGCCAGCTCAGACGATCGGGCCCGGAGATCCGGATGACCTCGCGGTTGCTCCGGTCGACCATCGCCTCTCCGGCGAGCAGCGCGCGCTGCTCGGCGAACGGGTCACCGTAGTGTCCGGCGACATCGGCGTCGGGGGTGTCGGCCGCGACCGCGCCGGGAGTGTCCAGCAGAGGGCTTCGCATGTACACAGCCTACGAGGCCGCACCAGGCAGGGCGGCGGCGGCTCCGCCACGCTCCCGGGACGGGTTCCGGAGGCACCCGCGGAATTCGGAGGCGCCCGCGGATCGCGGCGGCTCAGGGGCGGAGCGCCTCCGGAGGATCAACGGGTGCGCGCGTCCCCCGGCGGTGCGGCCGACCCGCGCCGGCCGTCACGATCCGGGCGCGGGCCACGCCTTTATCCTGTGGATCCGCCCCTCCCTCTCCCCTTACAGTCGCCGGAGCGCGACGTCGTCATCGGGAGCGGATCATGCGAGTGCACTACCCCCGCACCCCTCACCTGCCCTGGTCTCCCGGGGCCACCTCGGACGACGTACGCGCCGACGGCCTGTCAGGGCTGGCCGGCCGGGAGGTCGTCGTCACCGAGAAGCTCGACGGGGAGAACACCACCGTGTACCCCGACGGGGTGCACGCCCGTTCGCTGGATTCGGCGCACCATCCGTCCCGCGCGTGGGTCAAGGCCCTGCACGGCAGGATCGCCCGGTTCCTCCCACCGGGCCGGCGGGTATGCGGCGAGAACCTCTACGCCCGGCACTCGATCGAGTACCGGGACCTGGAGAGCTGGTTCTACGCCTTCTCCATCTGGGACGGTGACCACTGCCTCGACTGGGACAGGACGGTGCGCCTGACCCGGCGGCTGGGGATCCCGGTTCCGCCGGTGCTGTGGCGCGGCACCTTCGACGAGCGGGCACTGCGGGCCCTGCGCCTGGACACGGCGCGGCGGGAAGGGTACGTCGTACGAACGGCCGCCGGATTCCACCGGGAGGAGTTCGCCCACCACATCGCCAAATGGGTGCGTCCACGGCATGTCCGGACGACCGAGCACTGGATGCTCGCGCCTGTCGTCGAGAACGGCCTGGGACCGGCCGCCGCGCTGTGGGAGGTGCGTTCGGGAGCCGATCCGGACGTGCCGGCGCTCATCGCGGCGACGGGGATGACGGCCGGTGACCCGGCGGGGCCGGGGGCGGGCTCCCCGGAAGCGGCGCGACGGCCGACCACGGCGACCGGTGACCCGGCGGGGCCGGCGATCCCGGCGGCCGCCGCCGAGCGCGTCGAGGCGGCCGTGGCCGACGTCTCCGCCAGGCTCGACCTGCTCGGCCGGACTGGGGACGCCCGGCTGGCGGGCGTCCTGGCCACCCTGTTCCACGGCACCCGCCGGGCCTGGCTGGCGTCCGCCCTGGTGGCGCCCCTCGGCATGCCCCTGGCCCGGCGGGTCGCCGACCTGGCCGAGCTGAGCACCCGCCTGCACCGACCCTTCCCCGACGAGGAGCGCAGGACCGGTCTGGTACGGCTGACGGCCGCGGCCGACCTGGGAGTCCTGCACGCGGTCGCCGCCGCGGCCCTGACCGGGCGCGCCGACGGTGACGCCGCCGACGCGCGCGAGCAGGTCGGCTGGTCCGAGCTGCACGCCGACGAGGCCGGGCTGCTCGGCGAGGCGCCGCTGGAGCCGCTGCGCCTGGGTCTGCGCCAGGCGCTCGACGGATGTGATCCCGACGTGGCGGACCGGTGCTGGGCCGAGACACGGGAGTCCTACGCGCTGGGCCGGATCGCCACGGCCGAGGAGGGCCTGGCGGTGAGCGGGCGCTGGCGGTCCGGCCGGTTTCCCCGGCTCGTCGTCATGGTCGGCCCGTCGGGCAGCGGGAAGAGCACGTTCGCCCGCGGCCTCCCGGACGCCGGGGCCGTCGTCGCGCTCGACGACCTGCGCCAGGCCCGGGGGTCCCGGTCCGACCAGCGGGCCAACCCGGCGATCCTCCGCGAGGGCCTGCACCGGCTCGACGCGCTCCTGGCCGGCGGCGGAACCGTGGTGTGGGACGCCACGGCCCTGAACCGGCACCAGCGCTCCCTGGTGCACACCGTGGCCCGCGGGCGCGACGCGCTGACGACGCAGGCGGTCATGCTGGTCCCCGGCGACGTGCTGGCCCGGCGTAACGTGGGCCGTGCGCACCCGGTGCCGCCGGAGGTGCTCTCCGCCCAGCTTCGCCGCTTCTCCCCGCCCTATCCGGGAGAGGCGCACCGCACGTGGTACATCGGGCCGGAGGGGAACGTCCTCGACGTCGCCGGAGCCCTCGACAGCGATGAGGAATGATCATGCGGACGAGTGAGGAGATCTTCCACCGGATCCGCTGGGATCCGCGGTTCGACCCGGCGCGGTTCGTCCTGGGCATCAACGTGCGCGGGGCCTCGCCCAAGCGCGTGCCACTGCCCGCGTTCGTACCGGGAGGCGACATCCCCTGGCACCGGATCCTGTTCGTCGAGGCCGACGGCGAGACGGTCTGGGACCGGTCGGCGGGCCTGGACCGCATCGACTCGTCGCAGGCCGGCCGGGTACGGGATCCGCGCAGGCTCCGGGCACCGTTCTTCGCGGCCAGGACGCCGTTCGCGTGGGATCCGGTCGCGGGCTGGTGTCCCGCGCCCCCCGTACCGGCCGGGGCCGCGTCCACGACGGCACACCTGCGCGTGCTGACCTGGAACACCCTGTGGGACCGCTACGACAGCGACCGGCTGGACACCGCGCGGCGCCGGCCGCTGCTGCTGGAGGAGCTGGAGCGGGCCGACGCGGACGTCATCGCGCTGCAGGAGGTCGAGGCCGAGCTGCTCGGCATGCTGCTGCGGACCCCGTGGATCCGCTCCGGTTACACGCTGAGTACCGACCCGGCCGGCCAGGACGTCGACGACGCCGGGCTCCTCCTGCTGACCCGCCTGCCCGTTCGAGAGGCGGGCCTGCACGTCCTCGGCCCGCACAAGGCCGTCGCGGCCGTCACGGTGGAGTCCGCCGCCGGGCCGGTCGTGGTGGCCGCCACGCACCTGACCAGCGACCACACCGACAACGGCCCCGCCCGGCGCGAGGCCGAGCTCGCCCGGCTCGCCGAGGTGCTGCTCGGCGTGGACGGGGATGTGATCCTTTTGGGCGATCTCAACGACGGCGGGAGCCGGCCCGCCGAGGTGCTGGGCCTGCGAGACGCCTGGACCGAGGCCCACGGCCCCGATGATGCGACCGCCACCTTCGATCCGCGGGTCAATCCGCTGGCGGCCCTCTCCTCGCTCTCCGGCCGCGCCTCCCGGCTCGACCGGGTCCTGCTGCGCGGCCACGACCTGCGCGTCACGACCGCGGCCGTACGGGGTGACGTTCCGACGCGACCCTGCTCCTGCCCCCGGCGATCCCCAGGCTCCTCAGGGTGGTTCCGAGGTTCTTCAGCAGCGC
>NZ_JBEXUE010000375.1:0-10072 GCF_040614275.1 Streptosporangium sp. NPDC006013 | reverse complement strand
TCCAGCCGGTGCAGGCGGTCTCGTTCATGGCGACGCCGGGGACGGTGGTCCAGGCGCCGCCGGTGGGCTGGTAGTGGATGTTGGCGGTCGTCCAGCCGGTGGCGTAGTAGACGGTCACGCTGTTGGCGGCCAGGGCCGCGGACAGCGGGACGACGGCGGAGGTCAGGCCGAAGGCCGCGACGGTGAGCAGTCTGAGGGCGCGTTTGGGAGATGAGCGCATGGGGTTCCTCTGTGCGAGGCGGCGGGGGGATGGTCCGGGGCGCCGGTGGGCGCCCGGGATGGTGGGCCGGGCCCGAGGCCCGGCCAGGAGGTCAGCGCCAGCTGTCGTTGCGCGTCGCGGTGCCGCTCGCCGGGGTGGTGAAGGACCGGTTGGGGTCGCTCTCCCACGTCACCGAGCCGTCGGGGTTCTTCTTGATGTACTTGTAGGAGACCGCGGTGTTGGCCGGCAGGTTGGCCGTGACCTTCCAGACCGGGTAGTCGGCCGATGAGAGCGCCACCGCGTTGGCGGGGTTCCAGCTGCCCAGCTCGGCGATGTCGCCGACCACGAAGACGTTCTGGCCGTAGGAGGTCGTCACGTTCGCGTTGAAGGAGGTGGCGACCTCACCGGGGTTCACCGTCGGGGTGGGGCTTGGCTCGGGGCCGCAGGGGGAGGTGGCGTTGGCGGTCACGACGCCGTTCTTGACCGTGCTCACCCCGCGGCCGATGGTGTAGTCGGAACCGCCGTTGTTGTCCCAGGTGCCGGAGCCGTTGTTGAAGGCGGCCTTGAGCCCGGTGGCGGTGCCGAGGGCGACGGTCTTCTTCTTCCAGCCGGTGCAGGCGGTCTCGTTCATGGCGACGCCGGGGACGGTGGTCCAGGCGCCGCCGGTGGGCTGGTAGTGGATGTTGGCGGTCGTCCAGTCGGTGGCGTAGTAGACGGTCGCGTCACCGGGCGGCGGGTCGGTGGGCCTGACGCCGCCGGCGTGGATGGCGACCGCGCTCTTGCCGGGGACGGTCACCGAGGCGGAGCCGTTCGAGCCGACGGTCACCGTGCCGCCGCCCACGTCGTTGGAGTAGGTTCCGGCGGGCAGGCCGGTGGAGAAGGTACGGGTGACGCTGCCGCTCTCGTTGTTGATCGCGACCCAGCCCTTGTCGCCGCGGCTGAAGGCGATCACGTTGTTGCCGTTGTCGTACCAGTTGCCGACCGAGGTGCCGGCGACGGCGCGGTTGAAGCCGACCATCCCGCTCATCTGGCGGTGGAAGCAGGTCCACTGGCCGTTGCCGCAGTTGACGTCGGTGACGAAGCCGCCGTTGGCGGACGGCGGGCCGCCCTCGCTGTCGCCCCAGGTGAACCCGGAGTAAACGCGCTGGGTGCCGTACGGCCAGGCCAGCATGAAGACGTTGGCCAGCTTGTAAGCGTCGCCGTACTTGTAGTTCATGGTCGAGCCGTTACGTTCGGTGTCGTGGTTGTCGATGAAGACCACGGCCTTGTCACTGGGCACCGACAGGCCCCAGCTCTGGCCGAAGCTCTGCAGGTTCTTGATCTGCCCGGCGAACTGCTCCTTGAGCTTGCGCCCGTACACGAACTCGTGCACGTCGCCGATCCCGGTGTACTGGCTCGGGGTGATCGCCTCCTGATCGCCCTGGATGACCTCCTGGTGGATGTAGGGCGAGCCGGTCAGCTTGCCCTTGATCGCGGCCAGGTCGCCCGGGTTGATGTGCTTGGCGGCGTCGATGCGGAAGCCGTCCACGCCCAGGGAGGTCAGCTTGTTGAGGTAGCCGGCGATCTGGTCGCGGACGTACTCGGAGCCGGTGTTGAGGTCGGACAGACCGACCAGCTCGCAGTTCTGCACCCGCCAGCCGTCGTTCCTGTAGTCGGAGTTGTTGATCCCGCAGACGGGGGAGTGGAAGTCGGCGGAGGAGTAGAGCCCCGGGTAGTTGTACTTGCCGAAGCTGTAGCCGCCGTAGCTGGTGCTGCCCTGGCCGGTCATGTGGTTGATGACGGCGTCGGCGTGGACCTTGACGCCCGCCGCGTGGCAGGCGTTCACCATGTTCCTGAACGCGTTCTCGTCACCGAACTTGCTGGTGAGGGTGTAGCGGGCGGGCTGGTAGATGTCCCACCAGACCGAGCCGCCCTTGGACATCGAGTCACTCGGCGGCGAGACCTGCACGGCGGAGTATCCGGCCGGGCCGAGGACGTCGGTGCACTCCCTGGCGACGGAGTTCCAGTTCCAGTTCCACAGTTTGACGATCGGGCCGGGGGTGGGCGGTGCCGCCTGGGCGGGGGTGCTCAGCGCGACGGGCACCACGACCGCGGCGCCTGCCAGCGCGCTTAACGCGGTGGCAACGATGGCTCTGTAGGGTTTCATGAGTGGGGGCCTCCAGGATCGATGGACGGGTTCCCTGGCCGGGCCGGGTGCTGCAACACCTGGCCCGGCCGTCTTTCCGGGGTATGCGGGGGTCAGGGCTGGACGAAGACGGCGACCGTGCGTGCCGGGACCGTCAGCGTGCCCGTGGCGGGATCGAACGTCGACTGCTTCACGACGGCGTCGTCGCCGGCCGTCTGGACGGGGTGGAGCGTCACCTGGGTGCCCTTCAGCGCGGCGACGGTCTGCGGGCGCGCCTCGGGGGTCGCGTTGAAGACGACGGTGATCGACTTCCAGCGCGGGTCGATCCCCGAGGCGTCCAGGTGCATGGTCACGACACCCGGGGTCTCCGAGGTGCCGCTGGTCGGGAAGGTCAGGCGCTGCTGCACCTCGGCCAGGCTGCCGAGACCGAAGGCCGGGGAGGACGAGCGGATCTTCAGCAGCTCGCCGTAGCGGGCGCGGGCCGCGCCGATCGCCGCGCAGTCCGGCTTCAGCGCCGGGTCGGCGAGCAGCGGCTTGGCGTACTGCCACTTGTCCTCGTTGTCGGCCTTCGGGGGGAGCCCGGCGCCGAAGCCGTTGCCCGCCGAGCAGTCCCAGAGCAGCCGGTTGAACCAGTCGCCGGAGTCGTAGGAGTTGCGGTCCAGCGACTTGGAGCGGAGCCGCTCGCTGCCGGCGTGCACGAACGAGGTGCCCTGCCCGAGCACGGCCGTGGCCAGCGAGAGCGACTGCATGCGCACCCGGTCGGCCATGGTGGTGGCCTGCGGCAGCTTGTAGGCCAGCGCGTCGAACAGCGTCTCGTTGTCGTGGGCGTCGACGTAGGTGACGACCTCGCCCGGCGAGGCGGTGTATCCGGCGGGGGAGCCGTTGTAGTCGACCTGCGAGCCCTTGACCTGTCTGCCGTTCGAGGCGGTGAAGGTGTAGTCGCGGAGGTTGCCGGCCAGCCCGACCTTGATCAGGTCCTGGTAGCCGAGCAACCGGGCCCGCTGCTGCGCCTCGTCGCCGTTGGCGGGCGACCCGTTGGGCGCCCCGGCCAGTCCCGAGCCGAAGCCCTGGACCCGCGGGTCGGGGTCGAACGGGCTGCCGCCGCGGACCGCGTCACGGAGCCGGTCGCTGAAGGTGCCGATCCCGGTGCCCGCCATGTTGGCCTGGGTGGCCTGCTCGAAGCGGGCGTTGTCGGCGACCTCGCCGAAGTTCCAGCCCTCCCCGTACAAGATGATCGACTTCCCGTCCACGCCGTCGCGGGCCACGGTCAGCCTGTCCAGGGCGGCGCGGACCGCGAGCATGTTCGCCTTGGGGTGGTGGCCCATCAGGTCGAACCTGAAGCCGTCCACCTTGTACTCGCGGGCCCAGGTGACGATGGAGTCGACGACGAGTTTGCCCATCATGGCGTGCTCGGGCGCGGTGTTGGCGCAGCAGGTGGAGGTGGCCACGGTGCCGTCGTCGAGCAGCCGATGGTAGTAGCCGGGCACGATCCGGTCGAGCACCGAGGTGGAGTCCTGGCCGGCGGCGTGGGTGTGGTTGTAGACCACGTCCATCACCACCCGCAGACCCGTCCCGTTCAGCCCGCCGACCATGCTCCGGAACTCCTTGATCCGCGAGGACCCCTCGGGGTCGGCGGCGTAGGAGCCCTCGGGCACCGTGTAGTGCAGCGGGTCGTAGCCCCAGTTGAAGGAGTCTCCTGCCACGGTGCGCGCGACGCAGGCCTGCTGCTCCTCGGAGTCGGGGGGCATCGAGGCCAGGTCGCAGTCGGGCTCGGTCCGCTCCGCCCGGCGCTCGGGGACCGTCGCGATGTCGAAGACGGGCAGCAGGTGCACGTGGGTCAGGCCGTCCTTGGCCAGCCCGCGCAGTTCCTTCATCCCCGCCGAGTCGCCGGTGAAGGCCGAGTAGGTGCCGCGGCTGGAGGCGGGGACCGTCGTGTCGGAGGCGGAGAAGTCGCGCACGTGCAGCTCGTAGATCGACGCCTTCTCCTGCGGCACCGCCTTGGGTTTGGCAAGTGACGACCAGCCGTCGGGCCGCAGGGAACGGTCGGACAGGTCGACGAGCTGGCTGCGGCCCGAGCCGGCGGCCAGCGACAGGCTGTAGGGGTCGGTCACCTCGTTGGTGACGATCTTGCCCTCGGCGGGCGCGTAGACCGTGACCAGGAAGGTGTAGTAGCGGTTCTTCCAGCCCTGCTGCCCGCGGACCGACCAGATGCCGGTGCCGTCGTCGCGCCGCATGGCGTGGACGGTGCGGGCCCCGCCGGAGGGGTCGCGGTAGAGCGCCAGCTCGACCTTGCGCGCCGTCGGCGCCCAGACCGACAGACCGGGCGTGCCACCGCTCCATGAGGGACCGAGGCCGGCGGTCGCCGCCTTGGCGTGCAGGTCGTCGAGTACGCCGGGCAACTGCACGCCGGTGGCGGCCAGCAGCGCGCCCGAGGCGTCGCGCTCGACGGCCACGACCTGGCCGCGCAGTGCCTTTCCGACGAGGTCGGCGTCACGCGGGTCGATCGTGAACGCGGCGTGCCCGGCCAGGTGCGGCCACTTCGCCTGCTGCGCCTCGGTGAGCGCTCCGGGAAGGAGGCGGATGATCCGGATGTCGCCGGTCAGGTCGCCCTTGGCATAGGTGATGTCGCCCTTCTCGGAGAAGGCCAGGGAGTGCCGGAGCGAGGACGACGGCTCGACCTTCCACACCACGGTGCCGCGGTCGATCCAGTGCGCCGAGGACTTCGACAGGTCGGCGTCCGCGCCGCGGGCCGCCGGCTGTGGCAGCAGGTAGCCCTCGGTGGCCGCGATCCGCCAGGCTTCGTGGCCGGTCGCCGTGAGGTCCAGCGCCTGGTTGTCGGGAAGGTCTTTCTCGTCACCCTTGTGGATGATGTAGCTCACGTTCTTGGCCCCCTCGGTCAGGGGGACGCGGAAGTAGACGCCGAAGGCGTCTTCGCCCGTGGGCTGGAGCGGGGTGGCCCACTCGGTGGGCTGGGCCACGTCACCCCACAGGTGCAGTCCCCAGCCTTCATATTTCCCGTCGGGACGGTGGTAGTGCAGGATCGCCACGTTCTCGGCCGAGGCCCGGGTCGGATGGATCTTCGCCACGCCCGAGACGACGGCGGCCTCCGGCTGGAGTGCCGGGGTGAACGACTGGTCGGGGCCGGGGTCCTTGGTGTCGCCCTTGTGGATGATGAAGTTCACCGGCGTCGAGGCGTTCTTCAGCGGGACCTTCCAGAACGCGCCGTAGGAGTCGGTGCCGTCCGGCGGGCGCGGGGTGGCCCACTCGGTGGGCACCCCGTCGGCGAGCCCGTCGCCCCACAGGTGCAGGCCCCAGCCGTCGTAGTTCTTGTCCGGCCGGCTGTAGCGGATCGTCGTGTGGCCCTGGGCGGCGGCGCGGGACAGGTGCGTCTCCGCGTTCCCCTCCGCGAGCCAGACCTCGCCGTTCCTGGCGGGGTTGACGACCCGGTCGCCGCCGTCCTTCTCGTCACCCTTGTGGGCGATGATCCCGACGTTGGACGCGCCGGGCTTGAGCTTGATCCAGGCGAAACGGCCATAGGCGTCCTCGCCGGTGAGCTTGAGCGGCTCGGCCCATTCCGTGGGGTTCTCGACGTCGCCCCAGACGTGCAGGCCCCAGCCGTCGTAGTTCTCGCGCTGGTAGTGCACGACCAGCCAGTCGCGCTTGACCGCGCCCGGCTCCTCGGGGTCGGGCTCGGCGCCGACGGTCGCCGCCGCGCTCGCCGAGGCGAAGCGGCCCGCGGAGTCCTTCACCACCGCCTTGTAGGAGATCTTCGTGCCCGCCGCGACGCCGCGCAGGTCGTGGAAGACCCGGAAGGTACGGCCCGCGGGGGAGGCGTTCGGCGCGTCGTCGGTGCCGATCACCCGCCAGGCGTCCCCGCCGACCTTGGCGGCGAAGGTGACCTGGTCGAAGCCGCCTCCCGGTACGGTCGCGGTGACCGGGATCCGGCCGTCCTCGGCGGTGCCCCTGATCTCGGCTCCCGGCAGGGCGATGGAGACGGCCGGGGCCGTGGACGGGGCGGTGAGCTTCGCGGACGCCTTGTAGACCACCGCCGACAGGGCGGGGACGGTGAGCGCGAGCTTCGTGTCCGAGCCGGTGGTGAGCGCGGCGGCGCCCTCCCCGTACACCCTGGTGAAGGCGGCGCCCGCGGAGAAGGTGGGCACGCTCGCGTTCGCCGGCTGCTCGGCGTTGTTGACCGCCACGACGTACTCGACCTGCCGCGCGGCGTCGATCCTGGAGAAGGCGTAGACGCCGCCTGAGGCGAGCCGCTCGATCTGGGCGCCGTCGGCCAGGGCCGGGTGGGCGTCGCGCAGCGCGGCCAGGGCGGAGATGCCCCGGTACAGCGGGTGGGAGGGGACGAAGTTGTCGCGCGCGTGGGTCGCGTCGGTACCGATCAGGTCGTCGCTCAGGTAGCTCTCGGTCTTCGAGGCGAACATGGACGCGCGGGCGTCCTGGTCGCCGCCCTTGCCGGTGAAGCCCTGCTCGTCCCCGTAGTAGACGACCGGCTGGCCCCGGGTGAGGTACATCAGCTCGTGGGCGAGCAGGTCCCTGCGGAGCAGCTCGGAGTCGGGCGCGCCGGGGTTGTCCTGGGAGATGAAACGGCCGATGCGGCCCATGTCGTGGTTGCCGAGGAAGGTCGGCAGCGACGCGGCGTTGCTGTCGGCGTCGGTGTGGTAGTCGTCGCCGGCGTACAGCTGGGCCAGCCGCGCCGCGCCCGCGGTGCCGCCGCTGAAGGAGCGGGCGGCCTCCTGGAAGGGGAAGTCCAGGGTGGCGTTCATCTGGCCCCGGGTGGAGTAGCGGCTGGTGAAGGCGGGTTCGCTGGAGTAGACCTCGCCGAACATGAAGAACCGCTTGTTGCCGTGCTGGGCCGCGTAGCCGCGCAGGGCCGGGGAGAACTTCTCCCAGAACTCCATGTTCACGTGCTTGGCGGTGTCGATGCGGAAGCCGTCGAGGCCGGTCTCGCGCACCCACGTCTGGTAGATGTCCGTCATGCCCTTGACGACCTCGGGACGCTCGGTCCACAGGTCGTCGAGGCCGAAGAAGTCGCCGTACTGGTCGTTCTCACCGCTGAAGGTGGAGTCGCCCCGGTTGTGGTACATCGTCGGGTCGTTCAGCCAGGACGGGGTCTTGGCCTTCTTGGGAGCGACCGGGGTGTACGGGAACGAGCCGGTGTCCACCTTGGGGAAGGTGTTCTTGCCCGCGTAGGCCCGGTCGTCGAACGGCACGCCGTCGGTGTCGACGTAGGGATAGGCGCCCTTGGACCGGTAGGAGTAGGTCTTCTCCGCGTAGTCGATCACATCGGCCGTGTGGTTGGTGATGATGTCGAAGAAGACCTTCATCCCGCGCCGGTGCGCCTCGCGCACCAGTTCCTTCATCTGGGCGTTGGTGCCCAGGTGCGGGTCGATCCTGGTGAAGTCGGTGATCCAGTAGCCGTGGTAGCCGGCCGAGACGTTCGCGCCGGTGCCCTGCACGGGGCGGTTGACGAACGCCGGAGTGATCCAGATCGCGGTGCTGCCCAGGTTCTTGATGTAGTCGAGCTTGCCGAGCAGCCCCTTGAGGTCGCCGCCCTGGTAGAAGCCCTTGTGGGTCGGGTCGAAGCCGGTGGTGAGCCGGTCGCCGGACAGGCCGCCCCGGTCGTTGCCGGTGTCGCCGTTGGCGAACCTGTCGGTCATCGCGAAGTAGAAGCGCTCGCGGCTCAGGTCGGCGCGGAGCGCGTCGCGGGCCAGGTCCCTGTCCGCGGGCTCGGCGGTGCGGCTCAGCGCGGAGACCACGGGCTCGGCGGGGCGTTCCGAGACAGGGGCCGAGACAGGGGCCGAGACAGGAGCCGAGACGGAGGCCGGCGCGGAGGCCGGGGCGGACACCGCGGACCCGGAGGTACCGGTGGCGGAGGCGGCGGCGGGGAGGGGGGTGGCGGCGAGGGGGGTGACGATCAGGGCTGCCGCGAGCGCGGCGCCCCTCAGGAAGGTGGTTCTCGCGCGCCGTGGGGGGAGTGGCCAGACCACGGAGGCCTCCACGGGAGTTGTTTCGAGGGTGTTGCCCGGAAGTTACTCACTGGGATTGCTCTATGCAATCCCTTGCGGCAATTTTCTGAATTCAGGAAAACCCAGAGGAAGCCGTAGTGGGCCAACGGGGGGACAAAAGCGTACAAATGGTACTTTTTGCCATCCGGGGGATGACGCCGCCTCCGCCGCGCTCTCCGGCCCGAGGTCTCTTGCCTCCCGGTTTTGGAGTACTTTGTAACGACTTTGCAGACTCTTGCAGAAAGTTCTTCCAATGGGGTTCACGTCGGCGTAACGTCCGGCGTACTCCAGACCCGGCCGGGCGGCTTCCCCCGCCCCTGGCCGGTCCCCTTGAACCTGAGGAGAAACACATGCGGCGAGCCTTCTCGGCTGCGACGATCGTCGCGGCCCTCGCCCTGGCGGTCTCCGCCTGCGGTGGCGGTGACGCCGGCACGGCGGCCCCCGCCCAGTCCGCGGCGACGGACCCGTCGAAGATCAGCGGCGAGATCACCTGGTGGGACACCGTCCGGCCGGACAGCGAGGGTCCGACGTTCCAGGCGCTCATCAACGAGTTCCAGGCGAAATATCCGAACATCAAGGTCAAGTACGTCAACGTCCCCTCGGACCAGGCGCAGAACCAGTTCCAGACCGCGGCGCAGGCGGGCACGGGGGCCCCGGACGTCATCCGCTCGGAGGTCGCCTGGACCTCCCAGTTCGCCTCCCTGGGCTACCTGCAGCCGCTGGACGGCAGCCGCGCCGTGGAGAACGAGTCCGACTTCCTGGCCGGTCCGCTGAGCAGCACCAAGTACAACGGCAAGACGTACGCCGTCCCGCAGGTCACCGACACCCTCGCGCTCATCTACAACAAGCGGCTGCTGGCGGAGGCCGGCCACGAGAAGGCTCCCGCCACTGTCGAGGAGCTCAAGCAGGCCGCGCTCGACGTCAAGGAGAAGACCGGGGCCAACGGCCTCGCGCTCAACGTCGACTCCTACTTCCTGCTGCCCTTCATGTACGGCGAGGGCGGTGACCTCCTCGACGTGCAGAACAAGAAGATCACCGTCAACTCCCCGGCGAACGTGAAGGCGATGGCCTCGGTGGCCGATCTGGTCGCCTCCGGAGCCGCGCCCAAGCCCGCGATCCAGGACAGCTACGCCAACGCGATGACCGCCCTCAAGGACGGCAAGGCCGCGATGATCTACAACGGCCCGTGGGCGCTGTCGGAGATCTACCAGGGCAAGGAGTTCAAGGACAAGGAGAACCTGGGCATCGCCCCCGTCCCGGCGGGCTCGGTCAAGGCCGGCGCTCCCACCGGCGGCTGGAACCTGGCGATCTACGCCGGTTCCAAGAACATCGACGCCTCCTACGAGTTCGTCCGCTTCATGAGCACCCCGGAGGCCCAGGCGAAGGTCGCCAAGGAGATCAGCCTCCTGCCGACCCGCGTCTCCGCCTACGACAACCCCGACGTTCAGGCCAACAAGGACGTCGCCGTCTTCAAGCCCATCATGGAGACCGCGACCGCGCGGCCGTGGATCCCCGAGGGCGGTCAGCTCTTCCAGCCGCTCCTTGAGGGCTACCAGTCGCTGGTCGGCGGCAAGACGACCCCCGAGGACATGCTCAAGAAGGTGGACGACCAGTACCGCGGCATCTTCAAGGACTGGAGCTGATCCGTGGCGCTCTCGACTGGACGTGTGAACAGCACGGCGGCGGATGGAGCCGGGGCGTCCCAGTCGACTACCTCAAGGACATGGCCGA
>NZ_JBEXUE010000374.1:0-10094 GCF_040614275.1 Streptosporangium sp. NPDC006013 | reverse complement strand
TTCGTCGGTGACGGCCCGCCGCCCTTCCGCAAGGAACGCCGAACTCCCCACAGCCAGGGAAAACACGGCACAACACCAAAGCGCGAAACACCCCCAACCAAAGGAAGCCACCTCAGGCCCCAGACGGTGAGATCCCAGGATGCCTGCCCACAGACCCCACCAATCCCCTGTGGATAACCCGGAGATTCAACGAAAAACCTGTGGATAACCCAAAGAAGCAGCAGCCAACGTGACCGCTCGATATCAGGGTGGCCGGTTCCACGGCACGCTCCCTGCTGTCGCACCCCACCAGGTAGTAGCCGCCGAGGTACTCCTTGGCCTCAAGGTAGAGCCCGTCCTTCACCCTGGCCGACACCACTTTCCATTTCCTCGACACGACACCAGCCGAGGCGCTGGCACGCGCGAAGCAGGCCGCCGATGGCCGGGACGTGCACCTCGGCGGCGAAGTCGCCACCGTCCGCAAGTTCATCGAGGCCGACCTGGTCGACACGATGCACATCGCCGCCGCGCCCATCGACCTCGGTCGAGGCGAACGACTGTGGGAGAGCCACACCGACCTGCTCGACCGCTTCCACCTTGAGACAGCACCGAGCCCCAGCGGAGTCACTCACCTCCTGTTTTGGAGGCGATGACCACTGACCCCGCACGATCGCACGCACACGCCGCGATGAGCGTGTACCTGCCCGTCGACCCCAGCACGGGCAGGTCATCAGTCCCGCTGGGCCATCCTGCCCGAGCAGGGCGAGCCCCGGGGATCAGGCGGCCAGGTCGACACCGGTGAAGTCGACCTCCTTCAAAAGGGGATCGAACGGGTCCGGCGGGCGGCGCAGGCGCCGAAGCGGCTGATGTGGGCGCGCGGGTAGGGGGCGATCTCGCCGAGCTGATCGGCGGGCAAGGCATGTGGAGCGCCCGGTGCATGGAGACGCGCACGCCGGGTGCGGCGGGCGGGCCGGGGAAACCCACCGTGAGCACTCACGACAGGACCCCTCGGTCCAGCCCTACACGACAGGCCTAATCGACGGATGAAACCGGCGGCGCGGCCGGGACGTCGTACGCCGCGACCGACCAGGCCCCGGGACGCTTACCGAGTTTGGCGGCCAGCTGATCGGCTGTCTTCGGGTTGGACAGGTCGTACTTCCTCTCGCATGCACCCTCGGGCGGGCACGAGTCGCGTCCACGCGCGATGGGCGCATCGGGGGGGAAGACCCAGAAGGTTATTTTGTGATCGCGGCCGAGCCAGCCCGGCTCGTGCGCCTTGTCCGCGAGCATGCTGAGCCCACCGTCCGGACCGCACACGCCGCCGGCGCTGCTCAGTCCCTCATTGCTGAAGAAGATCGAGCCGGGTTTCTGGCAGAAGATCACGATCGCGATCTTTTCGCTTGTGGGACGGAACCGGAGGCTCACTTTCGTCGCCGACTGCGGCATCCTCGCTCTCGCTAGACGATCCAGCCCCTTGTAGACGCGCGGCGCCTGCTTGAAGGTCGGCGGGGCCGCAGGCGGCGGCGCGGGTTCGGAAACGCCGACCAGGTTCGACACCAGCATGACCACTGTCGTGACGACCGCCATGGTGGCGACGGCGGCGCCCGCCGTCCAGCCCCAGTGTCGGCGCGGGTGGAGCCGCCGTACTGAAGTCTGGCGGGCGGTCAGCCGTGCGCGGGCCCTGGCCACGGTCTCGGCTGAAGGCGGCGGCACATCCGGTACCGCCTGGGCGAGCAGCGTGATCTCATCCATCGTGCGCCTCCTTCAGCGGGTTGACGTCGCCTAGTGCCTTGCGAAGCTGCTTGCGTGCCCGGTTGAGCCGGGACGCGACGGTGCCGTAGGGGACCTCCAGGGCGGCCGCGACCTCCCGGTGGGTCAACCCGCCCAGCGCCACCAGCAGCACCACGTCCCGGTCGCCGCCGTTCAGACCGGCAAGCGCCCTCGCGAGCCTGCCGGTGAACCTTCCGGCCGTGACACGCGTGAGCGTCGCGTCCTCGTGGCTTTGCGCCTCGCGTTCGGATGTCCGGCTGAGCGCTTTCCATCTGCGGATCTCGCTACGGCGGTGCCTCGCGATGAGCTTGGTGGCGATGCCGTACAGCCAGGGCCTGGCCTCACCACGCGAGGATTCATATCCCCCTCCGGCAGCGATGAGAAAGACCTCACCCGCCAGATCGTCGGCGTCGTCCATGGAAAGCCGTCTGGCGATGTAGCGGTGGATCTCGGCGAAGTGCGCGTCGAAGATCCGATCGAGGTCGAGGCCCAGATGGGCGGAAACGCTCATGCCAGCGGCACCGTTGGCATCCGTGTTTGGGTCACGCACTGCTCTCCATCCAATTCGGAAAGGTGGTCACCTCTGATTGCCCGGTGGGCCGGAATGCTTTCGCGCATCCCAGCGAGCCCTGACCGAACACCCCCGACTGGCGACACCTCGCGCGCCAGCACCCATCGCGGTCGACGACATCGGCATGCCGCCAGTCAGCAGCGAGGCCGCCAAGGCCTTCTACCGCATTGTCGATGCCGCCTGCGAACCAGCGAGGTTGACGACTGGCAACTCGCCCCCGCGCATCGTGCAGCCACCCGGCTCCACCCGCTGATCGCCGAACGACTCACCGAGGCCACACTTCACGGCCCAGGGCACTACATCGAGCAAGACCCGGCATCGAGGTGCGAAAGAACCATCACGCCGTGACGGCCGTGACCTTGGTGGCGGTCGTCAGGGAAGGAGCACCTCGCCGGCGAGGCCGGCCACGACGGGGATGATGCCCAGGAAGACGAACGCGGGCAGGAAACAGAGTCCCAGGGGAGCAACTGCCTGGACGCCGACTCGTTGGGCGGCCGCCGACGATGCGGCGCGGACGGCACGGCGGAAGTCGTCGGAGAGCCTGGTGAGGACGTCGGCCACCGGTGCGCCACTCGACGCGGCCCGGCTCATGGCACGGGCCAGCGGGGCGAGCGAGCGCTCGGAGGCCAGGGCCTGCCAGGCGCTCTCCGGTGCGGCTCCCAGTCTCAGCTGGCCGCTCACCCAGGCCAGTCTCTCGCCCAGTGGTCCCGCGATCGCCTCCGCCGTGACGTCGACGGCTCCGGTGATCGGCTGGCCCGCGCGCAGGCAGGCGACCATGAGATCGGCCGCCAGCGGCAGATCCGCCGTCAACCGTCTACGTTCCTCGCGCAGTTCGGGTGACTCTCGCCGCCGCAACACCGCCAGCGCGATCCCGGAACCTGTCGCCCCGACGATCGCTCCCGGCAGACCTCCCACGGCCAGGAACGCCGCCAGCCCCACGGCGAGGGCCGCCGCGATCTCACCCCGGCTCGGCCGCCGCCTTCCCTCCGGATCATGAACCATCCCGGCGAACCGGCCATGGGCCGTTCCCGCAGCCGGATTCTGAGCCGTCCCCGTGGGCAGACCCAGGCCTGTTCTCGCAAACGAGTCCCGAGCCGCCCTCACAGGCAGATCCCGAGCCGTTCCCGCGAACGGGTCTCGAACCGTCCCCGTGGCCGGGAGAACCATGGGTGCTTCGGCCCCTGGTCGTACCTTCGGAAACCCGGCCAGGTGTGCTGAGCACCGTGCGCGGCGGAGCCGGTCGGCGGGTTCAC
Source organism: Streptosporangium sp. NPDC006013 (assembly GCF_040614275.1). Taxonomy (NCBI): domain Bacteria; kingdom Bacillati; phylum Actinomycetota; class Actinomycetes; order Streptosporangiales; family Streptosporangiaceae; genus Streptosporangium; species Streptosporangium sp. NPDC006013. Next base: position 6,521 of record NZ_JBEXUE010000374.1, on the reverse strand, counting down.
GCCGGGCGATCCACAGCCGGACGGCGATTCCGGCGAGCACCACGGCAAGCAGAGCGATCACTTTCTCCCCTTCTCGCGAACCGGACCACGGGGACGTCAGCCCCGCTGGGCCCGGACGACCAGGCAATGGGTCCACCACAGGCCACCGGCGTCGAGTGCGAGGCCGGCGACCAGACAGCCGACGCCCGCCGGACCGCCGAACAGGAAGTGCAGCGGGCGCATGCCGAGGCCGGCCGCCATCAGCAGGCCGAGGACGGGCAGACCTGCCAGCAGGCGGGCCGTGGCGCGGGGGCCCGCGAGTTGGGCCGCGACGTCCTGGCGATGGCTCTGGGCCTCTCGCAGTGAGGCGGCGACACGATCGACAAGGACGGCCAGGCCCGCCCCCGCTGTCATGCTCACCTTCCAGCAGGCGGCCAGGGCTCGGAAGGCCTCGCCTCCCTGCTCCGGCGCCACGGCCAGTAAAGCGGCGGGTACGTCACCGCCGTCCCTCGCGGCCGCGACCAGCGGGCGCAGCGCCTCGGGATCGGGAAACCCCGCCGCCCGCACGGCCCGCGCCAGCGCGTCACCGGCCGCCCGTCCCGCCACCAGTTCGGCGGCGAGGCCCTGACAGAGCTCGATCGACGCGACCCGCCAGGCCGCCGCGCGCCGGGAGGGCCGCGAGTGAGCGGCGAACCTCTCCCGCAAAGAGGGCGAGGCGACCGGGCCGCGACGGCGCAGGCGGCCCAGGCGGGCGGTGCCGGTATCCGCACCCGTCCACAACCATGCCGCCAGGGTGACGAGAACCAGGGCGGCTGCCGTCATGACGCCGGCCGTGACATCGCTCTTGAGGCCGTTCGTGACGTCGGCTCACCGGGACTCGGGCGACCGGCAACGTCCGGGTGCGTCTTCCGGCGAGAGGGGGATGCGGGGACACCGGAACACGGGCTCGAAAGGTTTGGGGAACCCGAGGCGTCGGGAGAGGCCTCTCCTGGAAGCGCGGGAACCCGGATGTCCGGACCCGAGCCGCCGAGAGCCTCGGAGACCGCAGTGTCCCGGTAGGAGGTGACCGGTGCAGGACTCATGCTCTGGAGGGCCTCGGACGGCCCGTACGGCCGCGGCGGGCGGGGTGACAGGTAGGGCCTGCGGCGGGGAGCCGGCGAGGCGGGGATGCCGGGCGCTCGGGCTGCGAGGGCGGGCAGGCCAGGGCCGGGACTCATCCGGCCGTCCGGGGCGAAGGTGAGGGCCGGTTCGGCCTCCACCAGTCCCGAGGGGCGGCGGATCATCATGCAGATCTCGGCGACCCGGCGGCGCCCGTCGGCGTGGTCGCGAGCGAGGTGGATGACCACGTCCAGGGCCGCGGCGATCTGGCTGTGGACCGCCTCCCTGCTGAGACCCGCCGCGCATGCCAGCGCCTCCAGACGGGGCGGCACGTCGGTCGCGGTGTTGGCGTGCAGGGTGCCACAGCCTCCCTCGTGACCGGTGTTCAGCGCACTCAGGAGGTCCACGACCTCGGAACCCCTCACCTCACCCACGACGAGACGGTCAGGGCGCATCCGCAGGGCCTGACGGACGAGGTCACGCAGGCCGACACCACCGGCGCCCTCAAGGTTGGCCGGGCGCGCCTCCAGGCGGACGACATGGGGATGCAGTGGTCTCAGCTCGGCGGAGTCCTCGACCAGCAGCAGCCTTTCACCGGGATCAGCCAGGGAGAGCAGGGCCGACAGCATGGTCGTCTTGCCGGTCCCGGTACCACCGGTGACCAGGAAGGCGAGCCTCGACTCGATCACCGCGGTGAGAACGGCGACGCTTTCCGCCCCGATCGCGCCCGCCTCGACCAGATCGTGAAGGGTGAAGGTGCGCCGGGGCGGGAGTCGTAAGGACAGGCAGGTGCCGTTGGGCGCCACGGGCGGCAGGACGGCGTGCAGCCGGACACCTCCCGCCAGGCGGGCGTCGACATAGGGGCAGGCGTCGTCGAGGCGCCTGCCCGCGGCGGAGGCGAGCCGCTGCGCGAGCCGCCGGAGCGCGTCTTCGCCGGGGAAGACGACCGAGGTCAGGCGCAGCCCGTGCCCGTCGTCGACCCACACCTCGCGTGGGCCGTTCACCAGCACGTCGGTGACCTGGGCCTCGGCCAGCAACGGCTCCAGTGGACCCGCTCCGATGAGATCGGCGCACAGGACCCGGGCCACCGCCAGAATCTCCGCGTCGCCGAGCATCGCCCGCTCGGCCCGCAGCGCTACCGCGACGTGCGCGGCACTGGGCTCGACTCCCGTCCTGGCCAGCCGTACCCGGACCGCCTCCACCAGCTCCGGCGAGACCGTCACCGCGCTCTCGGCCCGTTTCACCTGTCCGCCCCGAGCTGCTCGTGCAGGAAAGTGGCGCAGAACCGTCCGAGAGAGGTGCGACGGCCGAGTGGTGGAACGTCCCCCCGATCAAGCGCGGCGGCGAGACGAGGCTGGTCGGGGAGGCTACCGCCGTGCGGGACGCCGAGCGAGCCCGTCACCACGTCGTCGTTCAGGACCCCGCTACGCACGACGGCCCGCACCTCGCCGGTGTGCTCCCGCAAGGAGGCCAGCACCTGTGCCGCGGCGAGCACGCCGCGCACGTCGGCGGTGACGACCAGGAGGGTGGTGCCGGCACGGCCGAGCGCCTCCACCGCGGCCTGGTCGAGGTGGCGCGGCAGGTCGACGACCACCAGCTCGAAGCCCCTGCGCCCCGCTTCGAGGACCGAGCGCATCGCCTCGGCCGGGATCGGCTCGACCTCGCCCCGGCTGAAGGAGAGCAGCGTCAGCCCCGCGAAGGTCGGCAGGGCCGCCTGGAGCGCTGTGCAACTGACCCTGCCCTCGCGGGCGACCAGGTCCGACCAGCGCGCTCCATCGGACTCCTCCTGGCCGAGGAGGAGATCCAGACCTCCGCCAAGCGGGTCGGCGTCGATCAGGAGGGTGCGGATGCGCCGGCGGGACGCGGCCAGCGCCAGCGAGCCCGCCAGCACGCTGGCCCCGGCTCCGCCGCGCCCGCCCGCGACGCAGACCACGAATCCCGGCTTGGCGGGTGGCTCGACGACGTCTGCGAACTCGTCGACCAGTCGGCGCTCCGCGGCGGGCAGCTCCAGCACGGCCTGGGCACCGACCGCGACGCACCTGCGCCATGTGTCGGGGTCGTCGCAGGTGCGGGTGACCAGGAAGACACGGTGGCGAGGTGGCGGTCCGGTCGAGGCCAGCGTGCCTGCCATGTCGTCACCGACGACGACCAGCGGAGCACGGTTCCAGTAGGGCCGGGCGTGCGCGGGCGCGTGGGCGACGTCAAGCTCGGCTCCGGCCGCGGCGGCGATGCGGAGCAGGTCGTCGAGCAGATCATGGTCTTCGGTGATGACCAGCGGGCGGTCCACTGATGCCTCCTGGGATGCGGGGACCCCACCCTCCGCTAAGGCTCCCCATCCCCGAGGTACCGAACGCCATACTGGGGACAGCCGGCCCCAGGGTGGCCCTGCCTGTGGAAAACCAGCGGCCAGGAGGTCGCCCGTACGAGCGCGGAAGACCTCGGACAGGCGGGCAAGGACGAACACCTCAACGGGCCTGCTCACACGTTCACGCGCCGACGCACCACACCGAGTACCGGGCAGGAGCCCTCCACCGCGGAGAGTGCCGGGAGGAGGTGCCACCGAGGCGGGAGTGGCGGCTGGGAAAAGAGGCGACCCCCGTCGGGGGGAGGACGGGGGTCGCCGACCGGTCCGGCTCTGGGGGGGTAGAGCCGGTCCCGTTTCAGAAGAAAGCTTCAACGGCCAACCAGAGCATGGCAAAGGATTGCGGTGGCAACCTGTACGCAGTTACTCCGGTTTGGGGAGATACAAACTCATGCTGCCCGATCAACTCAAGTTTCGTCGAGGAGTAATCCTCATTTTCCAGTAGTTTTTTTAATGTAACGATCCAGTCTCCGGATACCGCCCGACCCGGGCACACTCCCGGCACGGGCGAACCGCGACTACGTTAAGTGATCACCACCGGAGCACGACCCCGCCCGCACGGACGGCGTCGGTCGGCCTCGCGCGACGCAAGACGGCACGCGGGTGGGTTTGCTGATTAATGTTCCTCGATCCGCAAAGGTTTTGCCCCTAGGGGTTCCCATCAGCGCGAATCGGACGTACAAAGGTTGCACGGACCATGTGTCCGGGCACGACCGCTGGGTACCCACGCGCCGTCAGCCGCGGGAGGCGCGTTGAAGCGGGCTTGTCCCGTTTCAACGATTATCAGGTGCACGCTTGGTAACCCGGTAGGAACGTGCCGACGACGGCGCCCCCTATCAGGGGCGCCGTCGGCTCGTGTGGACAGGTGTCCGTAATCGATGACCGCGGGTGATCGAGTATGCGCGGGCGGCGTCCCAAGCCGCCCGGCCGTCCCCGCCGGGATCGGGATCAGCCCCGCTGCATGGCCTCGCAGATCGCCGTGGCCTCGCGCACGCCCAGGGTGACCGCCGTCGCGCAGTGTCGCACCCAGGCCGCGACGCCCTCGGGGGTACCGCTCAGGTACGACCGCAGTCCCTCCCCGTAGGCCGGGCCGAGTTCGAGATGACCCACCTCGACGGCCACCAGCGATTTCGGGTCCAGGCCGAACTCCACCAGCGTCAGCCGCTCCGCCGCCCGCGCGACCAGCCCGTCCGCCGACCCGAACGGGCGCAGCACCGCCAGCTCCGCGTGCACGACGGCGGCGAGCACCAGCGCCGGCGCCTTCGAGGAAGCCGTCACCAGCTGGACGAGACCGTCCACCCGCGCCACCGCCTCCTGTGGTGCGGGCGCGGCACCAAGACCGAGCGGATCGGGCGCCTCGGCCGTGGCCCTGGGGCGGCCGAGGTCCTTGGTGAGCCCGGAGGCGGCGAGCGTGTGCAGCCTGGCCAGCACCTGGCGGGGCGCCGTGCGCCAGGTCGAGCCGAGCCGCCCCAGCTCGGCCGAGACGCGCAGTGCGCCCTGTACCACTGGGTCGGTGGCCTCGGGGATGACATCGAGCGGGATGTCCACGCCCTCCAGTGCGGCTGACGCACGAGCACCGCGCAGGGCGGACCTGGCCGACACCTCCGGGCTCTTACGCCGCAGTACGCGGTGCCCGTAAAGCCGGTCGACGGCCTTGCGCGCGTCGGTGACCGCCTCGGACACTCCGGGCATTCCTGCGATGACAGCCAATGGGTCGCTCACGCTGCCCGACCCTATCGGGGCCGCTCGGCGAGACCTCGGCCAGGCCGCGGGGTCACCCCCGGCGGCTCGGGAGAACAGCTGCGGAACCGTTCGCCGAGCGCATGACACCGTCCGGCGCATCACCGTGTCAATACGCATTGAATAACGCCGTCTACATTCCTACGGTGTCGAAAACACAACATTTCCAGAGTGGCCGTTTCCGCAAAATCAAGTGTTTTGAAGGCCTATGAGGCCTTGTCACCGATTGGTACAGACCTGTCTAGACCTCTTGTGGCGAGCACCGGTGGCCTGGTGAAGTGGGACACGACCAGTCGATAGCAGTACGTGAGGAGTGCGTAGTGGCCCCGGAGACCCCTGGTTCCGAGTCTCGTGAGACCCAGGAGACGCTGTCGAACCTGCTGAACGAGACCCGGCGGTTCGCACCTCCCGCAGGCCTGGCCGCGGCCGCGAACGTGACCGCCGACGCCTATGCGGAGGCCGAGCAGGACCGCCTCGCCTTCTGGGAGAAGCAGGCCGACCGCCTGACCTGGTCAAAGCGCTGGGACAGTGCCCTTGAGTGGAACCCGCCTTTCGCCAAGTGGTTCGTCGGCGGCGAGCTCAACATCGCCTACAACTGCGTCGACCGCCATGTGGAGGCCGGTCACGGCGACAAGGTCGCCTACTACTGGGAGGGTGAGCCCGAGGGCGACAGCCGCACACTCACCTACGCCGACCTGCGACGCGAGGTCTCCAAGGCCGCCAACGCGCTCTCCGAGCTGGGCGTCGGCAAGGGTGACCGGGTCGCGATCTACATGCCGATGATCCCCGAGCTGCCGATCACGATGCTGGCCTGCGCCCGGATCGGAGCGATCCACTCGGTCGTGTTCGGCGGGTTCTCCTCCAGCGCGCTCAGCGGCCGGATCAAGGACGCGGACGCCAAGATCGTGGTCACCGCCGACGGCGGCTACCGTCGCGGCGCGCCCAGCGCGCTCAAGCCGACCGTGGACGAGGCGGTCGCGGAGTGCCCCGGCATCGAGCACGTCCTGGTCGTGCGGCGGACCGGCCAGGAGGTCGACCAGACCGACAAGGACGTCTGGTGGCACGACGTGGTGGACCGGCAGTCCGACGTCCACGAGGCGCTGCCGAACGATGCCGAGGATCCGCTCTACATCCTCTACACCAGTGGCACGACCGGTAAGCCCAAGGGCATCCTGCACACCACCGGCGGCTACCTCACCCAGGCCGCGTACACCCACGACGCGGTCTTCGACCTCAAGCCCGACACCGACGTCTACTGGTGCACCGCCGACATCGGCTGGGTGACCGGCCACTCCTACATCGTGTACGGCCCGCTGGCCAACGGCGCGACCAGCGTCATCTA
>NZ_JBEXUE010000373.1:0-10098 GCF_040614275.1 Streptosporangium sp. NPDC006013 | reverse complement strand
TGAACGCCTTCGCGATCACCTTCGAAGGTCGTCTGTCCCCGAGTTCTCGATAGAGAAATTTCAAAACCGAGTTACACCGTTAACTGGACACACCCGTCACGCCTCTGACTCCGCCTATTTCATCCTCGTGTTATAAGTGTCGCCGCTTTCAGGATGGGTTCGCAGGCTAGCTTTAGTCCTGTGCGATCGCGCCCAGGTTGCTCATTCATCTGGTCAATCTTGGGTTCGAGAGCTCCTAAGAGACGTAGGGCCTCCACAACGGCAGCAGTGCCGTCGAAACCATAGGCGTACGGGTCGCCGAGTACGGCTGCTCAACCTCGCCGTACATTCTGAGTAGTTCGGCCAGATCGCCGGCGGTGTCGGCCTGTGGGGTGCGAAAACCCGGATGTGGCCTCTGGCCTGTGATCATCGCCTCGTCTATGCGGCCCGCCGGTACTGGTTGATCAGACCGTCAAGTACCTGTCGGCGCTGCAGGCGGACCTGATCGAGGTCGGTGGGTGTAGCGGGGGCATGTGGTGGTTGAGGCGGCCGACGGTCTCGTGATGAAGGATTCTCCCGGGCCAGGCGCAACACCGCCTCCCGGATCTCCGCGCGGGTAGAGGGATGCCCCGGGTGTTTGGACGGGTAGGTCCACCGGCGCGTCACCAGGGCACGGTGCCAGCTCAGCAACATCGCCGGGGTGACGAAGAAAACATCCCATGACGAGCGGGGAAGCAGCCGCGAGCACGGCCCGATCTCCAGGCTGGAGATCGGGCCGGTTCACCTGACGGCACAGCACAGCGACCTGATGGCGAAGCACCACGATCTCGATCGCTTTGGCCCGATCACCGCGACCCAGCAGGACCAGAAGCTGAAAGACACGCCCGAGAATGAGATAGAGGCAGGACCACAACACCGTCAGCGGGATGCCCGAGACCTCATCATGCTCGAGCCACACACACCCAGGTCAACCTCGGCGGCTGAGTTTCCGCACCCCGCAGGGCGCGTCAGGTCGCTGGGCAGGTCACCGGCTTGCCGAAGGCGTGGGTGAAGGTGCTGTGGACGAGCTTCTTCCAGGGGCCGAAGGCGACGGCGACCGACTGGGTGATGGTGCCCGTGACCGAGACGCGGTGCTTGGGCGAGTAGTAGTTGAAGGAGCCGAAGAACCCTCCGTGTCCGTAGATCGTCTCGTCGGCGACGGTCTCGGTCTCGATGCCCATGCCGTACGGCGTGCCCGCCTTCTCGCTCTGCGGGGTGATGGTGAGCATGGTCTTCAGGGTCCGTGGGTCCTTGAAGACCTTGCCCTCGAACAGGCCGCGTATGAACGTCGTCAGGTCACCGGCGGTGCTGACGAGGCCGCCGCCGCCGAAGGTGTCGAAGGTGGGGTTGAAGCCGTGGGTGTCGAGGTCGCCGAGGTAGGGGTGGGCCATCGGGCCAAGGGGCCGCTCCCAGTACTCCAGGTAGGTGTGCTTCATGCCGAGCGGCTCCAGGAGCAGCTCACGGTAGAGGCGGTGCAGCGGCATCCCCGCCGCATCCTGGGCGACGAGCGCGGCCAGGACGTAGCCGCTGTCGGAGTAGCGGTAGACCTCGCCGGGCTTGCCGTAAGGGGTGCCGTGCTCGATAGCCCAGGTGACGAGCTCGGTGGGGCTCCACGTCTTCTGGGGGTGCGCCAAGACGTAGTCGTACCAGGAGGCGTCTTTCACATAGTCGAAGACGCCGGAGGTGTGGGTGAGGAGCTGGCTGACGGTGATCTCAGAGCCGTACGGCAGTCGCGCGATCAGCTTGGGGTCCAGATACTTCGAGATGAGGTCGTCGAGCCCGAGCTTGCCCTGCTCCACCAGCTTCAGCACGACGGCCGCCGTCACCGTCTTCGTGCTGCTGGCCGTACGGAAGCCATCGGAAACGCGCAGATCGCGCCCGCCGCGCTGAAACTTGCCGCTCGCGTCGGTGAAGCGCCGGCCGGGCCCGTCGACCTGGAGGATCGCGCCGGGGACCGGCGATCGGACCGCCTCGTCGATGAGGCACTGATACATGCGCGGGGACGCCTGGGCGGGGCTCGTACCAAAAATGAGGACCAGAGCCGCGCAGAGCGCGGCGATCAGCGTTCGCAAGGGTCACAACTCCTGTCGACGGAAGCGGGAAATGAGCTGGTGGACCAGTAGGAGACCGCCGAGGACCGCAGCGACGCCCACGACCACGGGGAGCGCGCCTGGCGAGGTGGCCACGGCCACGAACGCCAGCACCAGCGCGACGATCACGGTCCAGGTCAGCCACGGATGGCCCCACATCCGCAGCGGCAGCGGCTCCAGCGCCTGGCGGCGGAGTCTGAGCTGGCTGAACGCGATGAGGACGTACAGGACCAGGACGAGCTGCCCGGCGGTGTTGATCAGCAGGCCGAACACGGCCTGCGGGTCCACCGCGTAGGCGGCGAACATGATCACGAGGGCCAGGCCCGAGCCGAGGAGCAGCGCCCGCGTGGGCACCCCTCTGGCATTGACGCGGGCTATCGCGGCGGGCGCGTCGGCGCGGGAGGCCATCGCGGTCAGGATGCGCGAGGCGCCGTACATCGCCGCGTTCGCCACCGACAGGACCGCGACCAGGATCACCACGGTCATGGCCGGGCCCGCGCCGGGGATGCCGAGCCGGTCGATGGCGGTGACGAAGGGGCTGTCCTCGCCGTTGGCAGGGACCTGGTTCCAGGGCACGATCGCGAGGATCACGAAGACCGAACCGACGTAGAAGATCAGCACTCGCCAGACCACCCGGATGGTCGCCCTGGCGATCTCCTTGGCGGGTTCCTGCGACTCGGCGGCCGCGATGGTGACGATCTCCGCGCCGAAGTAGGAGAACAGCACGGTGACCAGGGCCGTGGCGACGGCGCCCCAGCCATTGGGGACGAACCCGCCGTACTCCGTCAGGTTCGACAGCCCGACGCCGCCGCCGGGCCACAGCCCGACGATGAACAGCAGCCCGGCCGCGATGAAGGCGACGATGACGACGACCTTGATCGTGGCCAGCCAGAACTCGGTTTCGCCGAACAGCTTCACCGAGACCAGGTTCGCCGCGGTGACCGCCACGACCAGCGCGACCGCCACCGGAAGCACCGGCAGCGACGGGAGCAGCGAGCGCAGCAGCTGGGCTCCCGCCACCCCCTCGAACGCGACCGCCGCGATCGCGAAGAGCCAGTAGCTCCACCCGGCCAGGAAACCAGCGCGCTCCCCCAGAGCAAGGCGCGCGTAGTCGGCGAAGGACCCCGAAGTGGGGCGGGCCGCGGCCATCTCGCCGAGCATCCGCATCACCAGGACGACGATGACACCGCCGAGCACGTACGCGATCAGCGCGGCGGGCCCGGTGTCGGCGATCACCTTGCCGCTGCTGACGAACAGCCCGGCGCTGATGATGCCGCCCAGGCCGATCATCGTCATGTGGCGTGACTTGAGCCCGCGCCTTAACGCTGGAGGGTGGTCGAGTTCGGTCATGCCGTTAAGCTCCCTTGAAACGTGGCGGCACGCTTCTGGGCGAAGGCGTTGACGCCCTCGATCATGTCGGCGCTGTTGAGGCAGGCGAGCAGGCCCTCGATCTCCACGGCGAGGACTTCCGGCAGGTCCAGCTCCCACACCTGGGTCATGGCCTGCTTGATGAGCCGTACGGGTGTGGGCGCGGCGGCGGCCACCTGCTCGGCCAGGGCGAGCGTGATGCCGGGCAGTTCGGCGTCGGGGACGAGCCTGCTGACCAGCCCGGTCGCGTACGCCTGGGCCGCGTCGATGCGCTCGCCGGTCAACAGCAGGTCGACGGCGCGGCCGTGCCCGACCAGCCGGGGTAGGAAATACAGCACGCCGTTGCTGGGGAAGAAGCCTCGGTGCACCTCCTTGAGCGCGAACGTGGCGCTTTCGCCGGCGATCCGGATGTCGCTGGCCAGCGCCAGTTCCACGCCGATGCCCACCGAGAGTCCGTTCACCGCGCAGATGATCACCTTGGGGTGCTCGGTGAGGAGCATGGTCAGCTCCTGCAGCGCCTTGGTGCGCTCCTTGAGGAGCTCCGACTCCTCCCCCAGGTGCCCGGCCAGTTCCTTCAGGTCGGTACCCGCCGAGAACGCCCGACCGGTGCCGGTGAGCACGACCACGCGCACGGCCGGGTCGTCAGCCGCCTCCTCCAGGGCGGTGACCAGCTCACGGTAGGTCTGGTCGCGGAAGGCGTTGAGCACCTCGGGCCTATTGAAAGTGATCACCATGGTGGCGCCCTCGTGGCGTACCTTCAGGTCGGTCATCGTTTCCCCGTCTCTCTGTCGAATGCCGTCTCACGGCTGATGGGCAGCAGATGCTTGGCTATGCGCTCGGATGGGGTCATCGGGAACGCGTCGACGAACTCCACGAACCTGGGCACCTTGAAGGCGGCCAGCCGCGCGGCGACGAACGCGGTCAGTTCGGCCGGTTCGACCGGCGCGACGAGCTGCACGAGGGCCTTGGCCTCTTCGCCCAGTACGTCGTCGGGCACGGGGATGACGGCGGCGGCCCGCACCGCCGGGTGCTCGGCCAGTACGGCCTCCACCTCGGCGGCGGCGATGTTCTCGCCGCCGCGCCTGATCATCTCCTTGAGCCTGCCGGCGAGGTGGAAATATCCTTCGGGGTCGCGGTAGCCGAGGTCGCCCATCCGGTACCAGCCGTCGGTGAACAGCGCCTCCTCGCGGCCCCAGTAACCGAGCATCATCGGCTCGCCGCGTACGACGATCTCGCCGACCTCGCCGTCGGGCAGCGTGGCGCCGTCCTCGCCGACGACCTTGGCCTGCTTGCCCGGAACCTCCCGGCCCATCGCGCCGGTGCCGACGCACGCCGTGTCGTCGGCGGCCACCGCCAGCACCACGCCCGCCTCGGTGCTGCCATATGCCTCCCGCCAGGGCACGCCCCAGCGTTCCTCGAAGGTGGTATGCAGGTCGGGGGCGATGCCCGAGCAGAGCATGAGCCGCATCCGGTGGTCGCGCTCGACGGCGGGGTCGGGCGGCTGCTTGAGCAGCATCAGCGGCATCGTGCCCAGCACATAGCTGAAGGTGACGCCGTGCTCGCGGACCGAACGCCAGAAGGTGGAGGCGGAGAAGCGCTCCAGGATCACCAGCGGGATCCCGGCCAGCAGGGCCAGGACCGTGTTCCACTGCGGGTCCATGTAGTAGAAGGGCTGCGCGGTAAGGTCCACGTCGTCGGCGGTGACCAGCGCCATCTCACCCGCCAGCTCCGCCAGGTGCAGCCAGTAGCCGTGGGTCAGCATGCAGCCCTTGGGGAAGCCCGTGGTGCCCGAGGTGTACTGCAGGTTGAGCAGGTCGCCGCGGGTGAGGTCGGGCAGCTCGTGGACGGCCTCGGCCTCGGCCAGCTCGGCTCCCGCGTCGAACGCCCCGTCCGCGGATTCGACGGCGGGGCCCGCGTCCGCGGGGTCGAGCAGCCCCACCTGGCCGATCTTCACTTCCCGCAGCGCCCGTACGGCTTGCGCCGTGCCGGTCAGTGCGAGGACCGCGCCCGAATCGCCGATCACGTGGGCCAGGTCGGCGCTGCGGTAGCCGGGGTTGACCGGCACGATGACCGCGCCGAGCTTCGCGATCGCCAGCCACGCCACGGGGAAGCCGACTCCGTTGGGCAGCATCACCGCCACCCGGTCGCCTCGCCGTACCCCTCGGGCGGCCAGCACGTTCGCCAGGCGGTTGGTACGGTCTTCGACCTCGGCCACCGACGTCGATCGGCCGCCGAATCTGAACAGCACCCGCTCCCCGTCCTCCCCGGCGCGTTCGCGCAGCAGGTGACCGAGACTCCGCGCGCTCACGCCCGGGTCGCCAGGTCGAATATGGCCACCAGCTCGGCCGCGCAGCCGGTCAGGTCGACGGCGTGCTCGTCGAAGACCCACTGGAGCATGACGCCGTCGATGGCGCCCTGGATCGTGGTGGCCAGTGTGGAGGGATCGAAAGCCCTGAAGGCGCCGCTGTCCTGGCCCTGTCGCAGCAGGCGCTCCACGTGGCGGCGGCACGGGTCGTACATCGTGGCGTTGAAGCGCTGTTTGGCCTCCGGGGAGCCGAAGCTCCCCCAGATGTCGACAAGGGCCACAAAGTTGTCCCGGTTGTCGATCATGAATTCGAAGCTCGCCTCGACGTAGGCGCGCAGCTTGGCCGCAGCGTCCTCGGCGGCGTCGACCCGCGCCTTGACGAAGCTGTTCGTCTCGACGAACAGTGCGTTGATGACCTGCTCGATGAGCTCGTCACGGCCGGAGAAGTGGTAGGAGATCACCCCTCTGCTGACTCCCGCGTCGGCCGCGATCTTCGCCAGCGACGAGTGCGCCAGACCGTTGGCCGCGATCGTGGAGATCGCGCCCGTCACGATCTGCTTGCGGCGAATCCGCTCGATGAGGGAACCTTTTGGACCGTCGTGCTTAACTTTTGACCTCATGGCCAGGATTCAAGCGGTGTGGTACAAAACCGGCAAGAGCAAGTGGAGAGGTCAACGGTTTACCCTCAGAACGGACCCCCCATGAACGATCCGAAACTCGCCCGCCTGGGCGAGCAGGAGCGCGAGATCCTCACCCTGATGGCCGAAGGCTGCTCGAACGCGACGATCGCCGCCCGGGTCTGCCTGTCCACCGCGTCGGTGGAGCGGCACATCTCGGCCGTGTTCGCCAAGCTCGAACTGCCGCACACCGCTAACCGCAGGGTGCTGGCCGTACTGAGCTACCTGAACCAGGCTCCTCGACAGTGATGGTCCGCGCTCTCTGACTGATCGGGATGGACTCCCGATTCGTCGGCTCCGCCTGACCGGACCGGGCCGCCTTCGGCTGCGGCTGGTCTCGGCCATGGCCGTATCGAGTTCCCGGTCAACACCGTCCAGCCCACAACCCCGACCATCTCCTTCGACCTGACCTGGCCGCTGCCCTACCTGCCCCTGTGGGAAAGCGATGAATGGGGCGGAGGCTCGAACAGGACGATCGAAGTGAAGATCAACCCCAACGCGATCCAGAGCTGAGCGACATCGAACCTGCCTCCGGCTGAGCTCGCGCTCTTCAGCGATCGCCTCACTGAGCGGGCAGAAAGGGCAGATGTCGAAGTCGCTGAGCTGCGCGAGTGTCGACCGCCGTACGCGTCGCCGTACGGCGGTCGTCCGCCGTACGTGCGCGATCCACCTTCCCCAACAAGACTGCCGTTAAGCAAGGTCACAGCCAGCGACGCCGCGGGCGACCTCACTGGTATAGACGCTCTCGTCCCCAACCCGACCCTGGGCAGGAAGACGAGCTGGATGAGCGCGTACCCAGCGTGGTCTCGGACACGAGGGCCCTCCTTGCAAACGACAGGGGCCATCGCCGAGGCGGACCGTGACGCGGCGTGCAATCCGCGTTAGCGCTGGTAGCCGATCTCGGGGAACTGCGCCGAAGGGGCCTTGAGCAGGGCGGAGGGGTGGCTGCGGAGGTGCTCATCGAAGAAGGCCGCCGGGTACTCCCTCTGGAAGGCGAGCGCCTGTTCCACCGGGATGGTCCCCACCAGCTCCTCCAGATCCGCCTTCCCCAACCCCAGCTGCGCGGCAGCCAGCCGGATCAGCACCACGTCGTCGCCCATGGAGTTATGCCCAGCGCCCTTGATCGTGAGGTGCAGCCGCCACCCGGTCAGCTTGTCCCAGAACTGCCGGACCAGGGGGTTCTTGTCCATGCCGCCCTTGCCCGTAGTGTCCACCACGACGAATGGGCGGTCCAGAGACCCCCGGCCCTCGTCACTCTTGCCGAGTTTGGCGCCGTCCAGCCCGAACCCGGCCTTGATCCGCGTGTCGGCGAACATGGCGGACGCCGTGGTCCAGGCGCCGAGCGAGTGGCCGAACATCCCGATGCGCTCCAGGTCGAACGAGCCCGCCTTGTCGAGCGAAGGGAGCTGGTCGAGGACGAAGCGCACGTCGGCCACCCGGACGACGACGGCCTGGTCGAGGTCGGTGGGCTGCTTTCCGGCGACCACCCGGCCGCCGGGGAACTCCACGACGGCCGCGTCGTACGGATGGTCGATCGTGACCACGACGAAGCCGCGGCTGGCCAGCTCCTGCGCGACTCCGGTCCCGTAGGAGCGGGAGGCGTCGAGGCCGGGCGAGTACAGGATCACGGGCAGCTTGCCCAGCCCGGTGTCCATCGGCGCGCCCTCATATCCGCTGGTGCGGTCCAGGCGCAGCCCGGTGATGCCCTGGTCGCGCATATAGTGCTCGGCTGCTGCCTTGGGCATCCACGGTGCCACAGGAAGGCCGGCCGTCGTCTTGGCCGGGTACCACAGGCTGATCATCAGCTCCCGCCCGCGCTCCGTGTCCTCCAGGCGCGTCGCGGTCGTGCCCACCGGGTGGGGTCCGGACGGCTTGGGCGGCTCGAACGTGACCGGCTGCCGCTCCGAGCACGCGGTGACCAGCACCAAGAGGCAGGCGAGGAGGAAGGTGGTTCGCTTCATGTCTCCAGGCTCGCCTCCGGCCGGGCCGCCCGCCTCGGCCGCGCGACCGAACCTGCCGTCAGCCCAGAAGGGTACGAAGGTCGAGGAGCTCGGTACAAAAATGGACGCCACCTACCTGGAGGGGCGGGAGCGCCCCCGCGGCCCGATGGCCCACCCGTACTCGGCGACCTCGACACCCACGGAAGAAGCTCATCGCCAGCGCCCTGGCCGCGTCACTCGGGCGGCCCGTGCCGGGTTGTGAGTGACCTACCTGGTGTAGGTCACCTCGGGAAAGCGCGGCGTCGGCCTGTCCAGCAGCGGGGACTTCCGCCCGCGCAGGAACCGGTCGAAGAAGGCCAGCGGGTACGCACGCTGGAAGGCCAGCGCCCGCTTCTCCGTGATCGTCCCGACGGATCCTGTCAGCTCCTCCTTTGGCAGCCCGATCAGAGGCGCGACCTTCCTGATGAGCCGGACGTCGTCGCCGAAGGAGTTGTGCGCCGCCCCCTTGACGGTGAGGTTGAGCCGCCAGCCGCGCAGGTTCTTCCAGAACGTCTGAAGGACGGGGTTGGTGGCCAGCCCGCCCTTGCCCGGGGTGTCGACCACCAGGTAGGGCCGGTCCAGCCCGGCCTCTGCGACCGGACCGAGCACCGCGCCGTCGAGCCCGAGCCCGGCCTTGATGCGCTTGTCTGCGTACATGGCCGAGGAGGTGGAGGCGCCGCCGAGGGAGTGGCCGAACATCCCGATCCGCTTCATGTCCAGCACCCCCGACAACCCCGCCGGGAGCTTGTGCGCGGCCAGTTGGTCGAGCACGAACCTGGTGTCGTCGGCGCGCACCTTGGCCGCCTTGACGAAGTCGGTGATCTCACCCGTGGGGTTGGTGGCGACCCGGCCGCTGGGGAACTCCACGACGGCCGCGTCGTAGGTGTGGTCCATAGTCACCACCACGTAGCCGCGGCTGGCCAGCTCCTCGACCACCCCGGTGCCGTAGGAGCGCGAGGCGTTGGCGCCCGGCGAGTACAGCAGCACCGGCAGCTTCCCGAGCCGCCGGTCGGCAGGGGCGCCCAGATGACCGTCCGTCGCGCCCAGCACCAGCTTGCCCGGCGGCACGCCGAGCGCGCGCAGATAGCGGTCGGCAGCCGCCTTCGGCATCCACGGCGCGACCGGGTATCCCGCCGTCTTGCGCGCCGGATACCAGATGCTGATCATCAGTTCGCGCTTGTTCCCTGCCACCCACGGGTCGGTCCTGGACTTGTCGACCAGGTGCAGCGCGACCGTGCCGATCTTGTGCGGGCCGGTGGGGGACGGCGGCTCGAACCGCACCGGGGCGGTGGCCGCGACTGCCGGGGCGGCGGCCACCGCCAGGAGCGCGACGACGCCGATCACGAGAGTTGTTCGTTTCATGCTCTCCACGCTGCCGTCCGGGCAGGCGTACGGCATCGCGCCGCGGAACGAATCTCGCCTCAGCCCAGGACGCTACGCGAAAACCGCTGCTCCTCCTCGCGGACGATATTACTTCCCGGCCGGTGACCTGCGCGGATACTGTCGGCTGGTGAACGAGACCCTGGTGGTGCACAGGCTGCGCCACGGCCACTGGGTGGCCCTGGACGTGGCGGCCGCGACCTGCGTCCCGGCGAGCACCCGATACACCGGCTGGTGCTGCTGGCCAACAGGGCGCAGCTCACCGTGATGCTGGGCCGCCC
>NZ_JBEXUE010000372.1:0-10101 GCF_040614275.1 Streptosporangium sp. NPDC006013 | reverse complement strand
GGACCTCCGCCAGGGCGATGGGCGGGCGGGCGAGGGTGCCGTCGGCGAAGTTGATGCCGTCAAAGGCCGCGGGGACGGCCTGGGACGACCAGCATCGAGGACGATGGAAAGGGGCATGCGGGGAGCGAAGCCTCCGAGGGGCGCGGCTCGGGATCTACGACGTCCTCATGGACCGGCGAACTTGCCAAGGTCGAGGTCGATGTCGACCTCGAAGCCGATGTCCGTCTTCAACCGCCTCCGGTGGATGCCCGTCGGGACGTACGCCTTGACGGAGGGTTCCAGTTCGAAGGTGTAAACGACGGGCCTGTCGTCCTCCTGCTCCACGCGCCAGAGATACCTGATCCCGGCATCGGAGTATTTGATCGGCTTGGTGGTGCGGTCTCGTTCCAGCGATTCGGGGGACACCACCTCGACCACCAGGTGCACGTCCTCCGGCTTGAACGAGGTGGTTCTCAGGCTCGTCAACGCCGAACTCGCCACCAGCATGATGTCGGGTTCCGGCCGCTGCCGGAGTCCCAGGGTCACGGTCATCTCCCGAACGACGGCAAGATCGTCAGGGGGTGTCAGCTCTCTCTCGAAAAGCCTGAGCATGAGCATGTGGAAGGCGGTCTGCGGAGACATCATGATGAGCGACCCGTCGATCAGTTCGACATGCCGGGGCGCGTCGGGAGGGAGACGATCGAGCATATCGGCGGTCCATCCACCGGCGGGCCCAGGGTAGAACCACTCGGGGAAAGCGGCTGTCATCAGAGAACCTCCTTCGGCGACACCCCGAAACATTACCTGACGGAGTCATCCTGGCACTTTACGTGTCCGACCCGCAGGTCATCGAGAGCCGCCGACCGGCTGTGAGCAGTCGGTCAGCGGAGGTCTTCAGGGAGGGGGCGGTTGATCGTGGTGCGTTTGTAGAGCTCGTCGATCTGGTCCAGCGGGTCGGGGGCCCGGCGGCGGGCCTCGATCTCCAGATCGGTGCGGTCCTGGATCTGGTCGATGCCCCCGGCCGAGTGCGCCATCTGGTCGTTGCGCAGGTCGGCCCTGATCCGGGCGCAGGACGTGGTCAGCTTGGCGTGGTGCTCGCGCAGGCGGCCCAGCGCCGTGTGATCGATGTAGGGCGAGACCCGCCGCTCCTGGGCGTAGTGGGCGAGCTGGGCGTCGAGCTGCTCGGCGTGCGCCGCGATCTCTCCCACCAGCTGAGGCAGATCGCCCAGTCCCCACCCGTCGCGCAGCGCGTGGTCCACCGCCTGACGGGTCAGGGAGATCTCGCGCCGCAGGTCAAGACGCATCCGCTCGGTCTCCGCGGCGTCACCGGTGCCCATCGCGGCCATGTGGGAGGCGACCCGGGTGGAAACGCTCTTGGCCTTCTTCGTGGCCTTCTTGCCGACCTTGACCAGCAGATAGATCCCGACTGCTCCCAGGAGAAGGAAGAACAGCAGGATCACCAGCAGGATCATGAGGAATTCGCCGATCGGAACCACCTCCCCACGGGGGTTGTACGAGATGTTTAGAGCATAGTCCGCGAGCGCGGCCTCATCGCAGGCTCGGGTCGGTCACCCGGCTCCGCCTCCGTCGCCGTATTCTGCGGGTCGCCCACCAGGCGAGCAGTGCCAGCCCCGCCACCACCAGGATGACCAGGACGGGCAGGAAGATCGCCACCAGGCTGATGCCCAGTGCCCCGGCGTCCTCGACGGTGCTGACCACGGGCGCGCCCACCCCGGCCGTGGTGGCGTTCACCACGGGCCTGGCGGTCGTCTTCATGATGTGCACGGCCAGCGCGATCCCGATGCCCAGCACCCAGCTGAGCCAGGGGTTGTGGCTCATCCAGGTCGAGCCTTCCAGCCGGGTCGCGGCCTCGGTGGCGCTGAAGACGACGCCACCGGAGGCCGGGCGGACGACGGTCTGGATCATGTCGTTGACGCTGTCGACCACCGGGACCTTGTCGAACACGAACTCCGCCAGGAGCAGCACGCCGATGATCCCGAGCACCCAGCCGTTGGAGAGCCAGGCGAACTCCTGCGGCAGCCGTATCTGGTCTGTGAAGTTGGCGAGCAGGCCGACCACCAGCAGCGGGATGTAGGCGTTGAGCCCGGCCGCGGTGGAGAGCCCAAGGCCCGTCAGTGCCGCGAGCATCGCACCTCCGTTGTCCTCTCTGCTTCCTTCAACGTTTCACGGTGGCTGATCGATCCCGCTCGGTTCCCTCCCCCGGTATCGCTCCGGTCTCGGTGGCAGCTCCGGTGATCCGGGAGGGTCCCGGGTGACCGGGGAATACCGAAAGAGTCCATCGGGCGTCACCGAGGCCGAGAAATCCACCTGAAACAGTGAAACAGAGGAGCCCGAGAAGAAGGAGAGCAGGGGAGGCCGGGGGAGCCGGTCAGGTGCCGGTGAGGCGGTCGAGGCGCTCGACGGCGGCGGCGAACTCCTCGATCATGTCGTGGACCACCCGGCGGGCCGGTCTGATCTGGTTCATCTGCCCGACGACCTGCCCGACGAAGTAGCCGGCGAGCTCTGCGGCGCCGGGGGAGCCGCTCTCGGCGGCCCTGCCGATCCTGGCCATCGCGCCCTCGGCGAGGAGCATCTGCAGCGGCATCGGCAGCGCGCCCGGACTCTCCGGGGCCCCGTCCCACTCGTCGGTCCAGGCGGATCTCAGCTGCCGGGCGGGCTTGCCGGTCCGCGACCGGGACCGCACGGTGTCGGAGGAGGTGGCGGCCAGCATCTTCTGCTTGACCAGGGGCAGGGTCTCGGCCTCCTCGGTGGTCAGCCAGACCGAACCGCACCACACCCCCTCGGCGCCCAGCGCGAGCGCGGCGGCCATCTGGCGGCCTCCCGCGATGCCGCCGGCCGCCAGCACCGGGACGTCCACCGCGTCCACGACCTGGGGGACGAGCACCATCGTGGAGATCTCGCCGGTGTGGCCGCCCGCCTCGGAGCCCTGGGCCACGATCACGTCGGCTCCGGCGGCGACCTGGCGGCGGGCGTGCTCGACGGTACCGACCAGTGCCGCGACCGGCACCCCGGCCTGCCTGGCCTTGGCCGTCATCTCCGGCGGGGGCGGGCCGAGCGCGCTGGCGATGAGGCCGATCGGGTGCTTGAGCGCCACGTCGATCAGCCCGGTGGCGCCCTCCGCGGTCACCCGGCGGCCCATCTCGCCGGCGCGGTCGGCCGCGCCGTGGGTGAGCGTCTCGGCCCCGCCCACACCGTACTTGCCGAACAGGTGTGCCACGAAGTCCCGGTGCCGCTGGGGGATGTGGTCGGTGAGGCGGGTGCTCCGGTCGCCGGCCGAGGCGTCGATCCTGCCGGGCACGAGCACGTCCACCCCGTACGGGCGGTCGCCGACACGCTCGTCGATCCAGCTCAGCTCGGTGTCGAGTTGCTCGGGGGAGTAGGCGACGGCGCCGAGCACGCCGAACCCGCCCGCGTTGGTCACCGCGGCGACCACGTCGCGGCAGTGGCTGAAGGCGAAGAGCGGGAACTCGACGCCGAATGTCTCACAGATCGCGGTCCGCATGATGTGACCGTAAGTCGCAGAACCTTGTTCGGTCCAGTGTCGTGACCGGGCGTGGAGCCGGGTGGTCGCGATCTCCGTGGCGGAGGGGAGCGTCAGGCGGTGTGGACGGGGCCGGCGGGGGGAGGCGGCACGGCCGGTCCGGCCAGGGCGCCGGTCGGCTCTGCGGTCTCGCCCTCCGGGCCGCCGGAGGTCTCCGGGCCGGGGGCCTCCGCGCCGCCGAGGTGAGGTGGCAGCCAGCCTTCGCCGGGGACGTAGTGGCGTACCACCTTGGCGGGGATGCCCGCGATCACGCTGTGGTCGGGGAACTCCCCGCGCACCACGGCCCCGCCCGCCACCACGCACTGCCTGCCGATCCGGGTGCCCGGCAGGATGATCGCGCCGGTGCCCAGCCACGATCCCGACCCGATGGAGACGGGGTTGTTGCGCGGCCACTGACGGCCGATCGGCATCTCGGGGTCGTCGTAGACGTGGTTCTGGTCGGTGATGTAGACGTACGGGCCGGTGAAGACGTGGTCGCCGATGTCTATCGACTGGTGGCCCACGATGTGGCTGCCCCGGCCGATGGAGCAGCTTCCGCCGATCCGTACGATCGAGTTCGGGCCCAGGTCCACCCCGGGGCCCATGCCCGCGGAGATGGAGACCCGCTCGCCGATCAGGGTGTGGTCGCCGATCTCGATCCAGGCCTCGCCGAAGACGGCCCCGACCGGGAACGACAGGCAGGCGCCCTCGCCGAGGCGCCGGAACCGGTATCCGGCAGGGCTGGCGGGGCTGACGGTGCCGGCCGCGCGGACCGCCGCCCAGAGTCGGTGGATCAGGCTGCCCACAGCACGCCGTACCACCCCACGAAGTGACATAACGGATCAAGTTACTGCTTGGTTAGGTTTGGTAGGAATGCGGGTGGGGGTTGTTCGGGCACTTCGCCGGTACCGTTTGATATTCTGAGAGCCCGTGGACCTGTAGGCCATTCACAAGGGTGTGCCGACTGATCTTCAACGACCACGGGAGCCTTCTTGCGCAGCGCCGCACACACCAAGCATCTGTTCGTCACAGGCGGCGTCGCCTCCAGTTTGGGTAAGGGACTGACGGCGTCAAGCCTCGGGCGTCTTCTCAAGCTGCGCGGCCTGCGGGTCACCATGCAGAAGCTCGACCCCTATCTCAATGTCGACCCCGGCACCATGAATCCGTTCCAGCACGGTGAGGTCTTCGTCACAGACGACGGCGCCGAGACCGACCTCGACGTCGGCCACTACGAGCGGTTCCTCGACACCGAACTGCACGGCTCGGCCAACGTGACCACCGGTCAGGTCTACTCCAACGTCATCGCCAAGGAGCGACGTGGTGAGTATCTCGGTGACACGGTGCAGGTCATCCCGCACATCACCAACGAGATCAAGGACCGTATCCGGTCGATGGCCGGCCCCGACGTGGACGTGGTCATCACCGAGGTCGGCGGCACCGTGGGCGACATCGAGTCGCTGCCCTTCCTGGAGGCCGTCCGCCAGGTCCGCCACGAGGTCGGCCGCGACAACGTGTTCTTCCTGCACGTGTCGCTGCTGCCGTACATCGGGCCGAGCGGAGAGCTGAAGACCAAGCCGACCCAGCACTCGGTCGCCGCGCTGCGCAGCATCGGCATCCAGCCCGACGCGGTGGTCCTGCGCTCCGACCGCCCGGTCACGAACGCGATCAAGCGCAAGATCAGTCTCATGTGCGACGTCGACGAGGACGCGGTCGTCTCCGCCATCGACGCCGCCAGCATCTACGACATCCCCAAGGTGCTGCACGCGGAAGGCCTGGACGCCTACGTGGTGCGCCGCCTCGGCCTGCCCTTCAGGGACGTCGACTGGAAGGAGTGGGAGCAGCTCCTGCGCCGGGTGCACCGCCCGGCCAACGAGGTCACGATCGCGCTCGTCGGCAAGTACATCGACCTGCCCGACGCCTACCTGTCGGTCACCGAGGCGCTGCGCGCGGGCGGTTTCGCCAACGACGCCCGCGTCAACATCCGCTGGGTGAAGAGCGACGACTGCGAGACCCCCGAGGGCGCGGCCCGCGAGCTCGACGGCGTCGACGGCGTCCTGGTCCCGGGCGGCTTCGGGGTGCGCGGCATCGAGGGCAAGGTCGGCGCGATCCGGCACGTCAGGGAGAACAAGATCCCGCTGCTCGGCATCTGCCTCGGCATGCAGTGCATGGTCATCGAGGCGGCCCGCAACCTCGCGGACATCGAGGACGCCGGCAGCACCGAGTTCGACGCGGAGACCACCCACCCGGTCATCTCCACCATGGCCGACCAGCAGGACGTCGTCTCCGGCGAGCGCGACATGGGCGGCACCATGCGGCTGGGCCTCTACCCGGCCAGGCTCGGTGAGGGCACCCTCGCCCGCCAGCTGTACGGCATGGCGAAGGTCGACGAGCGCCACCGCCACCGCTACGAGGTCAACAACTCCTACCGCGAGCAGCTGGAGAAGGTCGGCATGGTCTTCTCGGGTCTCTCACCGGACGGCCGCCTGGTGGAGTACGCCGAGCTGCCCACCGATCTTCACCCCTTCTTCATCGGCACCCAGGCGCACCCGGAGTTCCGCTCCCGGCCGACCCGCGCGCATCCACTGTTCAAGGGCCTGATCGGCGCCGCCCTGACGTACGCGGAAACCCGTGGCACCGTCGCCAAGGCCGGGCGGGGCAAGTGAGCGACACGCGAGGAGGGCGGAGCGAGGACGTCCTGGAGGTCCTGGACGTTCCCGAGGAGTGGAAGGTCACCTCCTCCACCGAGCACTTCCGTGCCCGGGTCATCACCGCCGTCACCGACGCGGTGGTCATGCCGGAGGGCGATGTCGTCAACCGTGACTACGTGGTCCACCCCGGCTCCGTGGCCGTCGTCGCCCTCGACGACCGGGAGCGGGTCCTGATGATCCGCCAGTACCGCCACCCCGTCAGGCGGCTGCTGTGGGAACTGCCCGCGGGGCTGCGCGACGTCCACGGAGAGTCCCTGCAGGCGGGGGCGGCCCGCGAGCTCGCCGAGGAGGCGGGCTACCGGGCGGGCACCTGGCACACCCTCGTCGACGCCTTCATCTCGCCGGGAATGACCGATGAGCGCACCCGGATCTTCCTCGCCAGGGACGTCGCTCCCATTCCCGAGGGGGAGCTGGACTTCGTCCACCGGCACGAGGAGGCCGACATGCCGGTGGTCTGGATTCCCCTGTCCGACGCGGTTCGGCGTGCCATGGCGGGAATGATCCACAATTCCCAAGCCGTGGCCGGTATTCTCGCCGCATACGCCGCTTCGGCGGATGGATTCGCCTCGCTGCGGCCCGCCGACGCACCGGAGGCATGACAGGAGGACACCCTGAGCGAGACGGAGGCCGTCCTCTTGCGCTACCTCGCCCACCTGGCGGGGGAGCGGGGCCTGGCAGCCAACACACTGGCCTCCTACCGCCGTGACCTCCTGCGATACGTGGAGCACCTCAAGCACCGCGGCCGCGTCACTTTCGCCGAGGTCGCCGAGGGCGACGTCGCCGCCTTCGTGGCGGCACTCAGGGAGGGCGACGGGGAGCATCAGGCCCTCGTCGCCGCCTCGGCGGCGCGGGCCGTCTCCGCGGTGCGCGGGCTGCACCGCTTCGCGCTGAGCCAGGGTCTCTGCCGCCATGACCCCGCCCGCGAGGTGCGCCCGCCGCGCCAGCTCAGGCGGCTGCCCAGGGCGATCAGCGTCCGCGACGTGGAGCGACTGATCGCCGCCTCCGGGCCCGACGGCGCCCCTCTCACCCTGCGCAACCGGGCACTGCTCGAATTGCTGTACGGCACCGGCGCGCGTATCTCCGAGGCCGTCGGGCTCACCGTCGACGACGTCGAGTTGGGGGCGGAGGCACAGCGGGTGCGGCTGCGGGGTAAGGGCGGGCGCACCCGGCTGGTGCCTCTGGGCGACTTCGCGGGGGAGGCGCTGGGCGCCTACCTCACCCGTGCCCGCCCCCGCATCGCCTCCCACGGCCGCGGCACCTCGGGGCTCTTTCTCAACGCCAGGGGCGGCCGGCTCACCCGGCAGGGGGCCTGGGAGGTCCTCCAGGGCGCCGCCGAGCGCGGCGGGCTCGAAGGAGTGTCGCCACATATGTTGCGACATTCGTTCGCAACCCACCTCCTTGACGGCGGTGTGGACGTTAGGGTGGTTCAGGAACTACTCGGCCACGCCTCGGTGACCACCACCCAGGTGTACACGCAGGTCACGGTCGACAGGCTCCGGGAGGTCTATGCCGTGGCGCATCCGCGCACGCGGGATTGACCTTTCTTATGTCCGGGCGTGCCGCCTTGCCGCATACGTGTTGACGCCATAGTGTCCGTCCGGACGGTCCGGTTAGAGGCCGTCAGGGAGGTTCGACTGGTGACTGTGACCACCGACGGTTCTATCCGGGGAGCGGCCCCGGCAAACCCCGAGAATCCCTGGGGCGACACCAAGACCGCCGGGACCCCTCGCAGTGGGGGAGTCCTCGGCCCGACCGGGCGTCCCCGCCCCGTTTTCCCCGACCCGCCCCCTCGCACCGTGCACGGACCGGCGAGGGTCGTCGCCATGGTCAACCAGAAGGGCGGCGTCGGCAAGACGACCACCACGATCAACCTGGGCGCCGCGCTGGCGGAGGCCGGGCTCAAGGTTCTGCTGGTCGACTTCGACCCGCAGGGCGCCCTCTCGGTCGGTCTCGGGATCAACCCCCTCCAGCTCGACCTGACGGTCTACAACCTCCTCATGGAGCGGCAGATCACGGCCAGGGACGTGCTGCTGGAGACCGGCGTCGAGGGCATGGACCTGCTGCCCAGCAACATCGACCTGTCGGCCGCCGAGGTCCAGCTCGTCACGGAGGTCGCCCGCGAGCAGGTGCTCGGCCGGGTCATCAAGCCCCTCCTGCCCGAGTACGACGTCTGCCTGATCGACTGCCAGCCCTCCCTGGGGCTGCTCACGATCAACGCGCTGGCCTGCGCGCACGGCGTCATGGTGCCGCTGGAGTGCGAGTTCTTCGCGCTGCGCGGTGTCGCGCTGCTCATGGACACCATCATCAAGGTCCAGGAGCGCATCAACGACGAGCTGGTCATCGAGGGCCTGCTCGCCACCATGTACGACGCGCGCACCCTGCACGGCCGCGAGGTACTGGCCCGGGTCGTCGAGGCGTTCGACGACAAGGTCTACCACACAGTGATCAACCGGACGGTTCGCTTCCCTGACGCGACCGTGGCCGGTGAGCCCATCACCAGCTTCGACTCCTCCTCGCTCGGCGCCAGCGCGTACCGCGAGCTCGCCAGGGAAGTTCTTGCCAGGTGGGCCGCGCTGGAGCGATGATCCCACCTGCCGGTACGGGACAATGGAGGGATGACCGAGCAGCCGAAGACCGCCGATGACACCTTCAAGGTGCATCTGGAGGTCTTCGAAGGCCCTTTCGACCTCCTGCTCGGTCTGATCTCCAAGCACAAGCTGGACATCACCGAGGTCTCGCTCAGCCAGGTCACCGACGAGTTCATCTCCTATATCCGGGCCAGGGGCCCGGAGTGGGACCTGGACCAGACGAGCCATTTCCTGCTCGTCGCGGCGACCCTGCTCGACCTCAAGGCGGCCAGGCTGTTGCCCGCCGGCGAGGTGGACGACGAGGAGGACCTGGCCCTTCTGGAGGCCCGCGACCTGCTCTTCGCCCGCCTCCTGCAGTACCGGGCCTACAAGGAGGTCGTCAAGGTCTTCTCCGCCAGGATGGCCGAGGAGGCGCTGCGCTTCCCGCGTACCGTGCCGATGGAGGCCGAGTTCGCGGGCCTGCTGCCCGAGCTGATCCTCGGCATCGGCCCCGACCGCCTCGCTGAGATCGCCCGGCGGGCCTTCGCCCCCAAGGTGCCCCCGTCGGTTTCCGTGGCCCACATCTACCAACCACTCGCCAATGTCCGGGATCAGGCGGTTATCCTTGTCGAGCGGCTGCGGCGGTTACGCCGGGCGACCTTCCGGGCACTCACCTCCGACTGCGCCGGCACCTTCGAGATCGTCGCCCGTTTCCTGGCGGTCCTGGAGCTCTACCGGGAGGCGGCCGTCTCCTTCGAGCAGATCGAGCCTCTCGGGGAGTTGCACGTGACCTGGACCGGCAGTGACGACGGTGACGTCGCCGTGGCCGACGACTACGACGAGACCCCGAAGAGAGAACCCGCCGATGACTGACGTGGCATCCGAGCCTGATCTGAGCGCCGGTCCCGACCTGCGCGCCGGGCTGGAGGCCATCCTGCTGGTGGTCGACGAGCCCGTCGCCGAGGTGACCCTCGCCCAGGTGCTGGAGCGGCCCGTCCACGAGGTCGGCAGGGTGCTCCGGGAACTCTCGGCGGAATACACCGAGGCCGGGCGGGGTTTCGACCTGAGAGAGGTCGCGGGCGGCTGGCGTTTCTACACGCGGGCCGGGTGCGCCTCACTCGTGGAGCGGTTCGTCCGCGACGGCCAGCAGACGCGTCTGACCCAGGCCGCGCTGGAGACCCTGGCCGTGGTCGCCTACCGGCAGCCGGTGAGCCGGGCCCGGGTGGCGGCCATCCGCGGTGTCATCGGGCTCCGGCTGGTCGCAGGGGTAGTCGTCGAGTTCCCGCCAGAGCGCGGCCAGGTCGGG
>NZ_JBEXUE010000371.1:0-10140 GCF_040614275.1 Streptosporangium sp. NPDC006013 | reverse complement strand
CGCCGCGCGCCTGGTCAACGGCATGGTGAACGCGCTGGTCGCCTTCCCGGGACTGCTGCTGGCCATGTTCACCGCGGTGATCGCCGGGCTCGGCGGTGGCGGGGAGGGCGGCCGGGACACCTCCCCGGGGTCCGCTCGGGATGTGTGATCGCCGGGGCTCGCGTGTCCGGTGTGTTCCCGGCCGGACTCGATCGAGTCCGGCCGGGCAGGCCTTTACGGCCTGGTCAGGCCGAGGGTGTAGGAGCCGGAGCCGCTGTAGGCGTGCACCCGTACGCGGTAGGTGCCCGCGGTGCCGCTGTAGGTGAAGGCCTCATCGGGGTTGGGGGAGGTCCCGCTGGCCACGGTCGTCCAGGTGGAACCGCTCAGCTTCTGCAGGTAGGCGTCGTAGTCGGTGCCGTTGGGCCCGTCCAGGCAGACGCGGTGGACGCCCGCGGCGGCGCTGTAGCCGGCGGTGCCGGGCTGGTAGGCGTTGGCGTTGGACGTCAGCGAGCCGGTGTAGGTGCTCTGGTAACCGCTGCACCCGGTGGGCGGCGGGGTCCCGTTGGTCACCAGGGTGAGCCCGTACGCCGAGAGGATCTCGTTGATCGGCTGGTGGTAGGTGGTGCCGCCGACGGTGCAGTTGCCCGAGCCGCCGGAGGTGACGCCCTGGGCCTGGGTGCCGGAGATGTAGGAGCCGCCGGAGTCGCCGGGCTCGGCGCACACGGTGGTGCGGGTCAGGCCGGTGATGGTGCCCTCGGGGTAGGTGACGCTCGTGTTGTGCTGGCTGATGGTGCCGCAGCGGTACTGGGTGGTGGAGCCGGAGCGGCAGATGGAGCTGCCCACGACCTGCTGGGTGGAGCCGGCCACCGGAAGGATGCCCGCGCTGTAGCCGTTCACCACGCCGGTGGGGGTCCAGTTGGAGTTGACCGCGACCCACGCGTAGTCGTTGCCGGGGAAGGACGAGCCCTGGAAGGTGCCCTGGGCGACCTGGTTGTAGCCCTGGGTGGCGGTGCCGGCCGTGCCGCAGTGGCCGGCGGTGGCGAAGCCGCCCTGGCCGCCGCGGGTGACCGAGAAGCCGACCGAGCAGCGGCCGCCCATGTAGAAGGCGTCGCCGCCGCGGACGTCGTAGAGCGGCTTGGGCCTCTCCTGCGAGGCCTCGACGCGGACGAGCGACTTGTCCACGCCGCTGCCGTCCACGAACGCCTGCGCCTCGGCGACGTCACCGGCCAGCACGACGACGCTGTTGCTCCGTACGTCGACGTACCAGGACGGGATCGACTTCGGCGCGGAGGCCACGAGCTGGTCGAGCCGCTCCTTGGCCGTGTCGAGCGTGGCCAGGGAGTTCTTGAAGAGCTTGACCTCCGCGCCCGACCTGGCGAGCGAGGCGATCCTGGTGGAGTCGCTGGTGGCGATCACGAGATTGGAGGTGGGGCCGGTCACCCAGGCTCCGGCGAAGGAGGTGCCGAGCTGCCCGCGGAGGGCGGGCTCGACCTTGGCGGCGGCGGCCTCGTTGATCAGTCGGGCCGAGGCCTGCTCGCTGGTGCCGCCGAGGTCGCGCCGGATGGCGTCGACCAGGCCCGGAGCCGGCTTGGCAGTGGCCTCCACCAGTGTCCGGGCCTCGGCGAGGGTGTAGGGGGCGGCGGCGGTCTCGCCGGGTCCCTGGTGGGCGATGGCGGGGGTGGCCACCATGGCGACAGCGAGCGCGAAGCCCGCTGTCACGGCACTTCTGCGGAGCATGGGTTCTCTCCTCATGTGGGGGGTGCCGTCAAGGTAACGGTGTGCACATGAGGCGCGCCTCTACCAAATGTCCCCTACCGTCACGTTATGGAGAGGTGCCCAACCCGGGGTTCTCGATCAGCCACGCGGCATATCGTCTGCTCCGCCCGACCGCGTCGGAGTGCGCGGCCTTCGCGTGTTCGAAGATCGCCGTGGCGGCTCCGGCGGTGGCCGCCTCCGGGTGCCAGCCGAACAGCTGCCGCCAGCGCAGCGGGGCACCGGCGATCGGCACCAGCTTCAACCCCTCGGCGGGCTGGAAGGTCGCCTGGCAGAGCGCGGCGGCGCGGCCGACCTTGGCCAGGTGCATGCAGGTGGCCACGTCGGTCTCGTAGATGGTCTTGGGGGTGAAGCCGGCGCGGGCGCAGGCCGTGGCGAAGCAGTCGCCGAAGCAGCTGTCGCCGGGGGTGACGGTCCACTGCTCGTCGGCCAGCTCGGCCAGCTCCACCTCCTTCCTGTCGACCAGCGGATGGTCCTCGTTGAGCAGTACGAAGACCGGGTCGGTGCCCACGGTCGACCAGACCACCGGTCCCTCCACCGGTGGTGGGCTCTCCCCGCAGGCGCCGATGAACGCGAAGTCGATCCGGCCCAGCATCACCATGGTGGTGAGCTCCTTGGCGGACCAGGAGGTGTGGGTGCTCACGGGAGTGGACGGCCAGGCGGTGGCGAGGCGGTCCATCAGGCCGCCGAGTATCGGGCCGTTGGTGGCGCCCAGCCGGTAGCTGGGGACGTCGGCGTTCGCGTTGGCGAATCGAAGCGCCTCCTCCTGGAGTTCGCGGGCCGCGGGCAGAAGCACCATCGCGCGTGACAGGACCAGCTCCCCCAGGGGCGTGGGCCGCGCGCCGTTGTGATCGCGTTCGAAAAGAGCTCCCCCGAGAACCCGCTCTATCCGTTTGAGCTGTGCCGTCAGTGCGGGTTGGGCCAGTCCGAGGTGGGTGGCGGCCTTGGTGACGCTACCGGCCTGTGCCACCGCGCGCACGATCTTGAGATGTCGGAGCTCGAGATCCATACCGGGAACGTAAGGCCGCTACGTTATGCCTGCAATGCAAACTTGTCATGAAATATGACTCAATTTTGTCGAATCGTTCCAAATAGGGTTCTGGTCCGGAAATACGGGGCGGCTTGGGGTGACCGTTGACGCCTGCCGGGGCCGAATCCGGAAGATCCCG
This sequence comes from Streptosporangium sp. NPDC006013, assembly GCF_040614275.1. NCBI lineage: Bacteria > Bacillati > Actinomycetota > Actinomycetes > Streptosporangiales > Streptosporangiaceae > Streptosporangium > Streptosporangium sp. NPDC006013. The sequence goes on along the minus strand of NZ_JBEXUE010000371.1, from coordinate 7,219 downwards.
ATTCCCATGGTCGAGAGCCGGCGCCGGTGTCCGGCATCCGAGATTCCCGCGATTCGGGTTTCACCTTCGTTTCGGACGCCGGGCACGCCGATATCCGGCGTCCGGGATTCCCGTACGGACGCGAGAGGCGGAGGCGCCCCCCGAGCCGACGGCCTCGACCGTCGCCAGGGAGATTCCCGGCGGTGAACAGGTGTCCCGGTCCGAGGGCAGGCCGGTCAGGGCGCGGGGACGCCACGGCGGGCGGCCTACCCGGAGGCGATGATCCTCTCCAGCTGCGCCGTCAGGGAGGGTGCCCCAGGACGGTTGTCGATCTCGTCGTGCGGCACGACGGGTGGTTCGTCCACCCTGATGGCCCGCAGGTAGTCCTCGAAGCGGCCGAGCTTGCCCGCGTCCCTGGCGAGCCCTCTGGCCTCCAGCCGGGAGCGCAGCGCCGCGCCGTCCGAGCGGACCCAGAGGAGGTGTACGGGCGGCCCGCCCAGCCGCCCGACCCAGCGCTCCCACACCGCCGCGTCGTGTACCTGGGTGGTGAAGGGGCCTTCCAGCATCACCGGGCAGCCGTGCGAGCGGATCTGCCGGGCGACCTCGGTCAGCCCGTCGTACTCGTACCGCTTGATGTGTTCGTCATACCAGGGGCCTTCGCGCTCCCCGTCGTCGCGGCCGTGGGCGCGGAGGGTGGCGGCGACGAAGCCGCCGTAGACGGTGTCCTTGTCGAGCAGCGCGGGAGGCGGGTCGAGCAGCGCCAGCAGCGCCGCCGCGACCGTCGACTTCCCCGCTCCCGGGGGCCCGCTCACCACCCAGAGCGCCGCCGCCCCGCCCGCGCCCACGTCGTTCTCAGTCCTTCCAGGCCCTGGCCACGCGCTCCGCGACGGCGGGCGCCTGGGCGAGGCCGGCCTGGAAGGCGGGGCGCCACAGGGCCGGGTCGAGGACGTTGGCGCCGAACACGGCGACCGAGGCCTCGTCGGGGACGATGTGCGCGACCGCCGCGTCCCCCAGTTCGGCCAGCTCGGCCTCGAAGCGCGCCCTCGGTGAGACGTGCGCCAGCGGTTCCAGGATGACCACGGCCGAGCTGCCCGCCGCCAGGTCGGCGTTGGTCGCCGAGCGCACCCCGCCGTCCATGTAGCGGCGCCCGCCGATCTCCACCGGCGGGAACACGCAGGGGACCGCGCAGCTGGAGGCGACCGCCGACACCAGCGGCACCCCCGAGTCGCGTTCCCAGACCACGAACTCGCCGGTCGCCGCGTCGACCGCGGTGATCAGCAGGCGGCGCTCCGGCCACTCCTTGACGGGCAGCCGGTCGCCGATCGTCTCGATCCTGGCGCCGGTGTCCCGCACGGCCAGGGCCAGCTCGCCGACCCTGCGCCGGGCCTCCTGCGGTTCCAGGGACGGGTCGTACAGCACGCCGAAGGCGGCCATGACCGCCTCCATGTCCATCGCGGAGACGGTCGCGGTCTCGGTGTCCGCCTGGACGCCGACCGAGCTCTCCAGGTCGACCTCGGTGGCGATCAGCGTCCCGACCACCGAGCCGGCCGAGGTGCCGACCACCAGGCCGGCCGCTCCCAGCTCCAGTCCCGCCTTGCGAAGACCCGTGACGATCCCCGCCTCCCAGGCGATGCCCGCCACGCCTCCGCCACCCAGCACCAGTGTTCTCGTCATGCGGCCTATTCTTACCCGAACATCCCTCTGCGGCCGAGGGGGAGACATCTCGATGCTCCGGGCCGGGCGAGCTCCCGTGAACGGCGCGCCACCCGACAACCTCAATGTTGGTTGAGGTCAAGGTAGACTGCCGCATGCCCAACAATCCGGAGATAACCGTCGGCCAGCTCTCCTCGCGCAGCGGGGTCGCCGTCTCGGCCCTGCACTTCTACGAGTCCAAGGGCCTGATCCGCAGCCGCCGCACCGCGGGCAACCAGCGCCGCTTCTCCCGCGACACGCTGCGCAGGATCGCCTTCATCCGGGTCTCCCAGCGGGTCGGGATCCCGCTTCGGACGATCCAGGAGGCGCTGTCCGCGCTCCCCGACGAGCGGACCCCCACCAGGGAGGACTGGGCGAGGCTCTCGGGGATATGGCAGGACGAGCTCGACGACCGCATCAGGCAGCTCGAACGTCTCCGGCACGGGCTGACCGAGTGCATAGCCTGCGGCTGCCTCTCGCTGGACCGCTGTGCGCTGGCCAACCCCGACGACGTGGCCGCGGCGAGAGGGCCGGGTTCGCGGCTGATGATCGCTTCCCGCCGGGAGTGCGCCGCCGACTGTGATCCGGACTAGGTCCTGGAAGGCGCCACGTGCGGGACGCCCGCGTACACCGCGCCTCCCCGCGCGGCACGCTGCGGCCGGGCACCGGTTTGTTAGTTGTCTGTTCAAACTATTGACGGCGCGGGGTCCGGCATGTGAACCTCTGGGCGTTCATGCACGCGCATCATGGGCGGTCGAAGGTCAGGGTCCCGTCACCTGATCGTGCATGGCGGTTTGTCCGTTGCATTGCGAAGGGAAGCCGTACATGCGAAGAAGGCTGTTCAGCATGCTCACCGCCGCGGCGGTGGCGTGCGCGTCGGTCGGCGTGGCCGTCGCGGGCGGGGTCGCTCCGGCGTCCGCGTCCGGGACCGCTGCCGCCGCTGCCGCCGCCGAGACGTACACCTGGAAGAACGTCAGGATCGACGGTGGCGGGTTCGTGCCGGGGATCGTGTTCAACCAGAAGGAGAAGAACCTGATCTACGCCCGCACCGACATCGGCGGCGCCTACCGCTGGGAGCAGGCGAGCAGGACCTGGACTCCGCTGCTCGACTGGGTGGGCTGGGACAAGTGGGGCTACAACGGCGTGGTCAGCCTGGCCACCGACCCGGTGGAGACCAACCGGGTCTACGTAGCCGCCGGTATGTACACCAACAGCTGGGATCCCAACAACGGCGCCATCCTGCGCTCCGCCGACAAGGGCGCGACCTGGCAGGCCACGGCGCTGCCGTTCAAGCTCGGCGGCAACATGCCCGGCCGGGGCATGGGTGAGCGGCTGGCCGTCGACCCCAACAGGAACAGCATCGTCTACCTCGGCGCGCCCGACGGCAACGGCCTGTGGCGCAGCACCGACAAGGGCGTGACCTGGGCCAAGGTCGCCTCCTTCCCCAACGCGGGCAACTACGCCGCCGACCCCTCCGACCCCAACGGCTACCTCAGCCACCGTCCCGGCGTGGTCTGGGTGACCTTCGACCCGTCCTCGGCGACCGCTGGCAACACCACGCAGAAGATCTACGTCGGCGTCGCGGACAAGGCGAACACCGTCTACAGCTCCGCCGACGGCGGGACCACCTGGACCAGGGTGGCCGGCCAGCCCACCGGCTACATCGCGCACAAGGGCGTGCTCGACCACGTCAACCACACGCTCTACATCGCCACCAGCGACACCGGCGGCCCGTACGACGGCGCCAAGGGCGACGTGTGGAAGCTCAACACGACCACCGGCGCCTGGACCCAGATCAGCCCGGTCCCCTCCAGTTCGGCCGACGACTACTTCGGCTACAGCGGCCTCACCATCGACCGGCAGAACCCCGGCACGATCATGGTCGCCACCCAGATCTCCTGGTGGCCGGACGTCATCTTCTTCCGCTCCACCGACTCCGGGGCGACCTGGACCCGCATCTGGGACTTCACCTCCTACCCGAACCGTAGCTTCCGCTACACGATGGACGTCTCCTCCTCGCCGTGGCTCACCTTCGGGGCCAACCCGCAGCCGCCGGAGACGACGCCCAAGCTCGGCTGGATGACCGAATCGCTGGAGATCGACCCGTTCGACGGCAACCGCATGATGTACGGCACCGGCGCCACGCTCTACGGCACCGAGGACCTGAAGAAGTGGGACACCGGCGGCCAGTTCACCATCAAGCCGATGGTGAAGGGACTTGAGGAGACCGCGGTCCTCGACCTGATCAGCCCGCCCTCGGGAGCTCCGCTGGTCAGCGGTCTCGGCGACATCGGCGGCTTCCGCCACACCAACCTCGACGCCGTACCGCCCATGATGTTCACCTCGCCCAACTTCACCTCGACGACCAGCCTCGACTACGCCGAGACCAACCCGTCGATCATGGTTCGCGCGGGCAACTTCACCGACTCCGACCGGCCGAACGACAGCCACGCCGCGTTCTCCACCGATGGCGGCGCCAACTGGTTCCAGGGCACCGAGCCGAGCGGGATCAACGAGGGCGGCACGATCGCGGCCGCGGCCAACGGGTCCAGGTTCGTCTGGGCGCCCAAGGACGTGGGCGTGCACTACTCGGTCGGCTACGGCAACTCGTGGACCGCCTCCACCGGGCTCCCGACCAATGCCGTGGTCGAGTCCGACCGGGTGAACTCCAACAGGTTCTACGGCTTCAGCGCCGGAAAGTTCTACGCCAGCACCAACGGCGGCGCCTCCTTCGCGGCCACCGCCGCGACCGGGCTGCCCACCGAGGGGAACGTCAAGTTCAAGGTGGTACCCGGCCGCGAGGGCGACATCTGGCTGGCCGGGGGGTCGACGACCAGCTCGGGCATCTGGCACTCCACCAACGGCGGCACGTCGTTCACCAAGCTCTCCAATGTCACGAGCGCCGTCAACATCGGCTTCGGCAAGTCCGCCACCGCCTCCGGCTACCAGGCGCTGTACGCGGTCGCCACGGTCGGCGGCGTCAACGGCGTGTTCCGCTCCGACGACGCCGGCGCGAGCTGGGTCAGGATCAACGACGACCAGCACCAGTACGGCAACGCGGGCGAGGCGATCACCGGCGACCCGCGCGTCTACGGCCGCGTCTACCTCGGCACCAACGGCCGCGGCATCCTGTACGCCGACAACGGCGGGGTCGTCCCGCCGGTCGACACCGTTCCGCCGACCAAGCCGGGTACTCCGGTCGCCTCGGCGATCACCTCCTCGGGTGCGACGCTGTCCTGGACGGCTTCGACGGACGCCGTCGGGGTGAGCGGTTATGACGTCTACCGTGAGGCGGGGGCGACGGATGTCAAGGTGGGGTCGTCGGTCTCGGCGTCGTTCGCGCTGACCGGGCTGACCTCCGACACCTCGTACACCTTCTACGTGATCGCCCGGGACGCCGCGGGGAACAGCTCCACCGCCTCCGACCCGGTGACCTTCAGGACCCTCACCGGGCCGGTCGGCGGCGGCTGCACCGCGACCTACACGGTGTCCAACTCCTGGCCCGGCGGCTTCCAGGGCGAGGTGACCGTAAAGAACACCGGCACCTCGGCGACCACCGGCTGGACCGTCAAGTGGTCGTTCCCGAACGGTCAGACGATCACCCAGCTCTGGAGCGGCGTGCACACCCAGACCGGCGCCGACGTCACCGTGAAGAACGCGAGCTGGAACGGCGTCCTGGCCGCCGGAGCCGCCACGTCGTTCGGCTTCGGCGCCTCCTGGACCGGTACCAACGGCGTTCCCTCCAACGTCACCTGCACCGCCCCCTGACGGCGCTTTCCGCGCCCCCGAACGGTGCTTTCCTGACGGCCTGGTCACCCCGGAGGGGCGACCGGTAAGGGAGACCTGCCGGTGCGACCCGTCGCCGAGGCCGGGGGGTCCAGGCCGTCGGACGCACCGGCGCTTCCGGTGCCCCGTGAAGAACCACGGGGCACCGGGAGTCCGTACGGCCCCGCCCACGCCCCGAACGGGCGCGGGCGGGGCCGTTCCGCTTCCGCCGCTCCGCTGGGCGATTCACGGCGTAAGTGCTACCTGTCGTCCTATACGTTGTTCGCGGGTATATCCGGCTGAACGAGGGGGGCCGGATATCGCGGCCGAGCCGCAGGCGGGGTCTCGCGGCCTCCGCTTGGAGAACCCCATGGCCTCAGCCTTAAGGATGATGTAAGGCGTCAACGGCGGCCGGGCCGCTCGGCAGACCCTATTGTGAAGGAAACCGATTGTCCGGGGGAGAGTATGGCGGTCTCAGACGGGGTGTGCAGCCCTCAGGACGAGACGGGGCGCCCGTCGGAAACCGGCGCCACCGACGCTCCGAACGAGATCGTTGACAGGCGGAGCGAGGCCCGTGGCGGTCGGAGTGAGGTCCGCGAGACCGGTGACGCCGACGTGCTGAAGGATGAGGCCGCCGAGCGGTCCGGTATCCACGGCTGGCTCGACGGGATCAGGTCCAGTCGCACCGGACGTCTCACCCTGAAGATCGTCATCGGTGCCATCGGCGCGGTGCTGGTCATCGGCGGTCTCATCATGGTGCCCTTCCCCGGCCCCGGCTGGCTGGTCGTCTTCGCGGGGCTGGCGGTGCTGGCCACCGAGTTCCACTGGGCACACCGGCTGCTGGAGTTCGGCAAGCGGACCCTGTCGGCCTGGACGGCCTGGCTGGGCCGCCAGGGCTGGAGCGTCAAGGTCCTGGTCGTCCTCGTCGCCGCGGTGACCGCCACCGCCATCGTCTACTACGGCCTCAAGCTCAGCCTCAACCTCGACCTGATCGTCGAGGCCCAGAAGCTCCTCACCCGATAGCCCGCCTCCAACGCGAGGCGGCGCCCTCTTCGGTGACGGCAAGGGCCGCCGCTCTGAGTGGCAATGACGCGGTACGTACGGGAGGCAGAGCCGTACTCCCAGGAGTTTTACCCGGACTCGGTCACCTCGTTATCATCCCTGGATGTGACTCTCCGTAGTGTCTCCACGTCCGATCCGCAGGGACGGATCGGCAGAGACGAATAAGGAGAGTGACGTTCGATGCGCGCCCTGTCCTCGATGTTGGTCCTGGCGGCCGCCGGAGCCGTCGCCCTGACCGGCACCCCCGCCCACGCCGATGATGTCAACCTGTCCGCGAGGGTGCAGCCAGGCGAGGAGGTGTTCCTCACGCCCGAGCTCGTCCCCGGGCGCCAGTACAACGGAAACGTGCTGGTCAAGCTGGACAACAACAGCGTGCCCGTCAAGGTCAAGGTCGGCAACTGCCGCGGCCGGTACATCGGGTCGGTGCCGATCGCCGCCAACGACCACGCCGCGTACGTCGCCGCCAGCGCCCCCCAGCCCGCCCAGTGCATCCGCTACCGGGTGAAGAACATGGGTGACACGACGGCCGCCATCACGGGCACCGGCTACTTCTAACCGGTATTGATTGCGACGCTGTATTGATTGCGACGCTGTACTGATTGCGACGCTGGCGCGTCGCGGTTCGGCCCCGTGTTGATTGCGACGCTAACGCGTCGCGGTGAGGCCGCTCTTATCCGGCTCCTTCCCTCGTCGAGAGGGGTCGCTCGTTCCTCGCGACCCC